>JBATYN010000080.1:0-14765 GCA_049674125.1 Pseudolabrys sp.
GTGGTGAGGATCACAAAGGGAAGCGATATGCCGTCGACGCCCATGTGATAGGAGGCGATGCCGAGCCAGTTGTATTTCTCGACGAACTGGAATTCCGGCGAACTCGCATCGAAGCGCCAGACCATGACCAGCGAGATCGCGAACGTGACCAGCGTCGTCCACATCGCAATCCAGCGCGCCGTGCCGCGCGCAAAACGTTCATTGCCGCGCACAAGAAAAACGATGAGCAGCGCGCCGAACAGCGGCAGGAACGTGACGACGGAGAGGATCGGCCAGTTCATCAGTGCATCCCCGTCGCGAACATGAACCATGTGATGAAAGCGGCAGCCCCGATCAGCATGGCAAAGGCATAGTGATAGAGATAGCCGGTCTGCAGCCGCACCACGTTGCGCGTCACGTCGAGCACGCGTGCGGAGACGCCATCGGGGCCAAAGCCGTCGATGAGCCAGCCGTCGCCACCCTTCCACAGCAGCCGTCCGAGCGCCTTTGTCGGGCGCACGAAGATCAGGTCGTAGAGCTCGTCGAAGTACCATTTGTTGAGCAGGAAGCGATAAAGCCAATCGTGCTGGCGCGCGAGCTCGACCGGAATATCAGGCCGGCGAATATAGAATTGCCAGGCGACCACAAAGCCGAGCGCCATCATCACCGTCGGCAGGATTTCCACCGAGAGCGGCACATGATGCATGTCTTCGAGAACGCTGTTGCCTTTCGCGAATGCGAGCGATTCACGGAAGAAGCCTTCGACGCCGTGCCCTGCGAAGATCTCCTTGAACGGCAGACCGGCGAACACCGAACCGACGGCGAGGAAGCCAAGCGGAATCAGCATCACCATTGGACTCTCGCGCGCTTCCCTCCAGTGCGAGCGGTCATGTGGCTCGCCGTGGAATGTCTTGAAGATCAGCCGCCAGGAATAAAATGAAGTGAGCAGTGCGGCGGTGACCGTGCAGATGAACGCATAGAGCGCCATCGGATTTTTGCCGACGTAGGCAGCCTCGATGATGGCATCCTTGGAGAAATAGCCGGCCGTAAGCGGGAAACCGGTGAGCGCCAGCGTACCAACAATCATGACGATGTAGGTGTACGGGATACGGTCCCGCAGCCCGCCCATGTGGCGGATGTCCTGCTCGTGATGCATGGCGTGGATCACCGAACCCGAGCCAAGGAACAGCAGCGCCTTGAAAAAGGCGTGCGTGAACAAGTGAAACATGCCGACCGAATAGGCCCCTACGCCCATCGCCACGAACATGTAGCCGAGCTGCGAGCAGGTCGAATAAGCGACGATGCGTTTAATATCGTTCTGAACGAGGCCGATGGTCGCAGCGAAGATCGCGGTCGTCGCGCCGATAAGCGTCACGAACGCCTGCGCGTTCGGCGCAAGCTCAAACAGCGGCGAAAGCCTTGCCACCATGAAGACGCCGGCGGTCACCATCGTGGCGGCGTGGATCAGCGCCGAAACCGGGGTCGGGCCTTCCATGGCATCGGGCAACCACGTGTGCAGCAGGAACTGCGCTGACTTGCCCATGGCACCCATGAACAGGAGCAGGCACGTGAGCGTGAGCGCATCGGCCTGCCAGCCGAAGAAATTGATTGTCTTTCCGGTGAGCGCCGGCGCTTGCGCAAAGACCGTGTCGAAATCGACTGCGCCTGTGAGCATGAAGATCGCAAAGATGCCGAGCGCAAAACCGAAATCGCCGACGCGGTTGACAATAAAGGCCTTGATCGCGGCCGCGTTTGCTTCCGGCTTGTGATACCAGAAACCGATCAGCAGATAGCTTGCGAGGCCGACCCCTTCCCAGCCGAAGAACAGCTGCACGAGATTGTCAGCCGTCACCAGCATCAGCATGGCGAAGGTGAACATTGACAGATAACCGAAGAAGCGCGGCCGATACGGGTCTTCGTGCATGTAGCCGACGGAATAAAGATGCACGAAAGCCGAAACCGTATTCACCACCACAAGCATTACCGCAGTCAGCGTGTCGATACGCAGCGACCATTCGACCTTGAGATCGCCCGCGGTCAGCCAGGTAAATATCGGCACGCGCGCGTCGTGATGGGCGAAACCCACATCGACGAATGCGATCCATGACAGGATCATGGATATCATCAAAAGTGTGGTGGTGATCAGCTCCGTCGTGCGCGATCCCGTGGCGGCAGGCTCGTGCTCTTCCTCCTCGTGATGCGCGGAATGAATAACGCCACCGCCGTGCACGTCAGGACCGGCGTGATGGGTGCCATGGTCAGTCGCAGTATTTTCCGCGCCAGCCGCAGGACCCTTGCCGGGGAAACGCGCGCGCGCACCAGCAAGCGCGATCAGGCCGCCGAGGATGGCCCCAAGCAAAGGCAAAAAGACGATCGCTTGATACATTCCGCCGTCAGCCCTTCATCAGATTGATGTCTTCGACCGCGATCGAGCCGCGATTGCGGTAGTAGACGACGAGAATAGCGAGTCCGATCGCCGCTTCCGCCGCTGCCACCGTGAGCACGAACAACGCATAAATTTGCCCCACGATGTCGCCCATATGCGTCGAGAACGCCACCAGATTGATATTGACGGCAAGCAGGATCAGCTCGATCGACATCAGGATGATGATGACGTTCCTGCGGTTGAGAAAAATGCCGAAAATCCCGAGCGTGAACAGGATTGCAGCAACCGCAAGATAGTGACCGAGGCCAATGGTCATGTATTACTCCCCAGCCCCTGCCCGGATCGCACTTTCACGACCTCGACCGATGCCGAAGGCCTCCGTGCGACCTGCTCCCCGATATCCTGGCGCCGCACGCGCACCCGATGTTGCAGCGTGAGCACGATGGCGCCGACCATCGCGACCAGCAGGATCATGCCAGCGGCTTCGAAGAAATAGACATAACGGGTGTAGAGCACGAGGCCGATGGCTTCCGTGTTTGAAATTGTTGTCGGGATCGGTGCGGTGATGGCCTGCGGCACGCCCGCGCCGATAACCCAGGCGCCGACCACCAGCAGCAATTCGGCGAGGAATATCCCGCCGATCAACATTCCAACCGGCAGATACTGCAACATCCCCTGCTTGAGTTCAGAAAAATCGACATCAAGCATCATGACGACAAACAGGAACAGCACAGCGACCGCGCCGACGTAGACCACGATCAGGATCATCGCGAGGAACTCTGCGCCCATCATCACGAACAGACCGGCCGCATTCACGAATGCAAGAATGAGATAAAGAACGGAATGCACAGGATTGCGCGACGCGACCACCATGACCGCGCTGGCCACGCAAATACCGGCAAACAAATAGAAGAATAGCGCAGCGATCATCGCCGTCACCTGTAAGGCGCGTCGATCGCGAGGTTTTTCGCGATCTCACGTTCCCAGCGGTCGCCGTTCGCCAGCAGGCGTTCCTTGTCGTAGTAGAGTTCCTCGCGCGTCTCGGTGGCGAATTCGAAATTCGGACCTTCCACGATGGCATCGACGGGGCACGCTTCCTGACACAGGCCGCAATAAATGCACTTCACCATGTCGATGTCGTAGCGCGTTGCACGCCGCGTGCCGTCGTTGCGCCGCGGGCCGGCCTCGATGGTGATGGCCTGCGCGGGGCAAATCGCTTCGCAAAGCTTGCACGCAATGCAGCGCTCTTCGCCATTCGGATAGCGGCGCAGGGCGTGTTCACCGCGAAAACGTGGCGAGATCGGTCCCTTCTCGAACGGATAATTGAGGGTGGCCTTCGGCTTGAAGAAATAGCGCATGGCCAGCACAAAGCCGGTCACAAACTCCATCAGGAACAAGCCTTTTGCCGCGCGATCGAGTCTCATCGCATCCTCATTTCATCGCGCCTGCAGCCAGCGCGCCGTATTGAATGACGGCCGCGACGATCACCACCATGGCCAGCGACAGTGGCAGAAATACCTTCCAGCCAAGCCGCATCAGTTGATCGTAGCGATAGCGTGGAACTATGGCCTTTGCCATGGCGAACAGGAAAAACATGAACAGCGCCTTGAGCGTGAACCAGATCACGCCCGGCACCCAGGTGAACGGCGGATAGGGCACCGGCGACAGCCATCCACCAAGGAACATGATCGTGGCCATGGCGCACATGGTTCCGATCGCCACGTATTCGCCAAGCATGAACATCATATAGGGCGTCGAGCCATACTCGACCATGAAGCCGGCAACGAGCTCCGATTCCGCTTCGACCAGGTCGAATGGCGGCCGGTTTGTCTCCGCCAGCGCCGAGATGAAAAAGACACCGAACATCGGAAACAGTGGCAGCCAATACCAACTGAACAATCCGTACTTTCCATTCTGCGCTTCAACGATGGCCGACAAATTCAGCGAGCCTGCGCAGAGCAGCACAGTGATGATTACGAATCCGATGGACACCTCGTAGGACACCATCTGCGCGGCTGAGCGCACCGCGGCCAGAAACGCATATTTCGAATTCGATGCCCAACCGGCCATGATCACGCCGTAGACCATCAGCGAAGAAATCGCGAAAATATAAAGAATGCCGACATTGATATTGGCGATCACCCAGTTGGGGTTGACGGGAATAACCGCCCACGCTGCAAGCGCCAACACACACGTGACGAGCGGTGCGAGCAGAAAAACGCCTTTATTGGCGCTGGCCGGAATCACCGGCTCCTTGACCACGAATTTCAGCAGGTCGGCGAACGACTGGAACAGGCCCCACGGCCCGACAACGTTCGGTCCACGCCTGATCTGGACCGCAGCCCAGATCTTGCGATCGGCGAGCAGAATGTACGCGATAGCAACCAGCAGGATCACCAGCAGCAGCACCGACTGCGCCACCATGACGATCAGCGGCCAGATGTATGTCCAAAACACATCCATGGCCCTACTCCGCAGCCGTTTTTGCGGCGGCGTTCGCCAGAGCCGAACATTCGGCCATGATGGCGGACGCCCGCGCGATCGGATTGGTAAGGTAAAAGTCTGCGACAGCGGAATGGAACGGCGTTTTGTCGGCTGCGCCTGCGAGCTTCGCAAGTTTCTTGATGTCGCCCGCTTCACCCGGCGCAATTTGGTCGATCCGCATCAAATGCGGATGGGCGGCGGCCATCGCCTGCCGAAGTGCGGCAAGCGAGTCATAGGGAAGCTTGTGTCCGATCGCATCAGACAGCGCGCGCAGGATCGCCCAGTCTTCGCGTGCTTCGCCCGGCGGGAACGCCGCGCGGCTCGTCATTTGCACACGGCCTTCGGTGTTGACGTAGGTCGCCGATTTTTCGGGATAGGCGGCGCCGGGCAGGATCACGTCGGCGCGATGCGCGCCCCGGTCACCATGCGTGCCGATGTAGACGACGAAATTGCCCGCAGGCACCTCGACCTCATCAACGCCGAGCAGGAACAATACGTCGAGCGCGTTGGGCGCGAGCATCGCTGCGGTATCCATGCCACCATCGTCCGGCACAAAGCCGATATCGAGCGCGCCGACTAGTGCCGCTTCGCTATGCAGAATATTGAAGCCGTTCCAGCCATCCTTGGTTACGCCGAGCGACGCCGCTGCTTTCGCCAGCATAGCAAGCACCGCCGCGCCATCGCGACGGTTGAGCGCACCCTGCCCGATGATGAACATCGGTTTTTCTTTTTGCGCCGGCGGGTGGTCGACAAATTGCGCGAGACTCTCCGGCCCCGCACCAAGATAGTTGTAGGGATAGGTCAGGTCGGCTTTTTCTCCGACGACACCGATCAGGACATTGCCCTTGAGATAACGCTTGCGAATACGCGCATTCAGCACAGCCGCCTCGCGGCGCGGGTTCGACCCGACCAACATGATCGCGTCGGCCTCGTCGATCCCGGCAATGGTCGAATTGAACAGATAGCTGGCGCGGCCAAATTTTGAATGCAGTGGCGAGCCGGGATAGCGCGCGTCGATATTTTTTGAACCCAGCGCGGCCATCAGCGATTTGAGCGCGAACATCTCTTCGACTGCGGCCAACTGCCCTGCCAAAGCGCCGATCCGTTTGCCGTTACTCGCTTTCACCTTGCTGGCGATAACGGCGAACGCATCTTTCCAGGTCGCCGGCTGCAATCGTCCGTTTGCGCGCACATAAGGCTGATCGAGCCGTTGCGTACGCAACCCGTCAACGACGTGGCGGGTCTTGTCGGAAATCCACTCCTCATTCACGTCTTCATTGGCGCGCGGCAGAATGCGCATCACTTCGCGCCCGCGCGTGTCGACGCGGATTGCGGACCCTACAGCGTCCATCACATCGATCGACTGCGTCTTATTGAGCTCCCAAGGTCGTGCCGCAAAAGCGTAAGGCTTGGATGTCAGCGCCCCGACCGGGCAAAGATCGACCACATTGCTTTGCAGCTCGGAGGTCATCGCGTGCTCGAGATAGGTCGTGATCTCCATATCCTCACCGCGGCCGATGGCGCCGAGCTCGGGCACGCCGGCAACCTCGGTCGAGAAGCGAATGCAGCGCGTGCAGTGGATGCAGCGCGTCATGATCGTCTTCACCAGGGGTCCGATATATTTTTCTTCGACCGCGCGTTTGTTTTCCTGATAGCGGCTTGCATCCACACCATAGGCCATGGCCTGGTCCTGCAGATCACATTCGCCGCCCTGGTCGCAGATCGGGCAATCGAGCGGATGGTTGATCAGCAGGAACTCCATCACGCCTTCGCGCGCCTTCTTCACCATCGGTGTTTTGGTGTTGAGGATTTTCGGTGAGCCGTCTTTGTTCGGCGGCAAATCCTTCACGCCCATCGCACACGAGGCTTGCGGCTTTGGTATGCCGACAACCTCGATCAGGCACATCCGGCAAGTGCCGGCGATCGACAGGCGCTCGTGAAAGCAGAAGCGCGGAATTTCTGCGCCCGCAGCTTCGCAAGCCTGGAGCAGCGTGTACTCCGGCGGAACGTCGATTTCTTTGCCGTCGACGATGACCTTGGTCATGCCGCATGCTCGCTTGGTTTGTCGCAGCGCGCCGTTTTCCAAAGCTGCGCGCCCGGTACGTTTTCCCAGCCGAACGCATAATCCGTCGGCCCGTTCTTTTTGAGGTGATCGAGCCGTGCGACGCCTTCCGCCAGATCGGGCCGATGTCCGGCCGGAATCCACCACAGCACAAGCGGCGTTTCGATCGGCTCAAACCATTCGCGGCGGCGGCTATAAAAACGCCGATGCAGAGTCTGCCAGACGAAGCGCTCGAGCGCCTCGACGTTTTCCCAAACGGCAAGGTTCGGCAGAATGCTCGGATCGTCATAGACCGTCATGTTCATAGCATGACCGCTGGCGTCGTGCAGACGCCAGACGAAACCATCGATCTGTTCCGCGAGCTTGTTCACATGCACGACATTCTCGACAAACTCCGCCATGCGCGGATCGTCGAGCGGATAGCGAACCCGCGCGATGTTGAACTGGGCGAGATGGCGGGCACCGGTCATTGTCATTCTGCCGCCTCGCGAACTGCGCCGTGCGCGTCTGCATTGCGAGAATACTCGTCAATGCGCCGTTCGATCTCCGGGCGGAAGTGCCGCAACAGGCCTTGCACCGGCCAGGCGGCGCCGTCGCCGAACGCGCAAATGGTGTGGCCCTCGATCTGCTGTGTGACCTGCATCAGCATGTCGATCTCGCGCTTTTGCGCACGGCCTTCCGCCATGCGCGTGAGCACGCGCCACATCCACCCCATGCCTTCGCGGCACGGTGTGCATTGGCCGCAACTCTCGTGCTTGTAGAAATATGAAATGCGCGTCATCGCCCGGATAATGTCGGTCGACTTGTCCATGACGATCACGGCGGCGGTGCCGAGTGCAGACTTCTTGTCGCGGCAGCCGTCGAAATCCATCAGCAGGGTGTCGGCTTGATCCTTGCCCGCAGGGACAAGCGGCATCGACGAGCCGCCGGGAATCACCGCAAGCAGATTGTCCCAGCCGCCGCGGACGCCACCGGCATGAGTCTCCAGCAGTTCGCGAAGCGGAATGCCCATGGCTTCTTCGACATTGCACGGCCTCTCGACGTGGCCGGAAATGCAGAACAGCTTGGTGCCGGTATTGTTCGGGCGGCCGATCCCGGCGAACCAGGACGCGCCACGCCGCAAGATGTCCGGCGCAACCGCAATCGATTCCACATTGTTGACGGTGGTCGGACAACCATAGAGACCGACATTGGCCGGGAACGGCGGTTTCAGCCGGGGCTGGCCTTTCTTGCCTTCCAGGCTTTCCAGCAGCGCAGTCTCCTCACCGCAGATATAGGCGCCCGCACCGTGGTGGACATAAAGATCGAAGTCCCAGCCATGGACATTATTCTTGCCGATCAGCTTGGCCTCATAGGCCTCGTCGATTGCAGCCTGGACCCGTTCGCGTTCTCGGATGAATTCGCCGCGGATATAAATGTAGCCGGCATTCGCGCCCATGGAAAAACCGGCGATCAGGCATCCCTCGACCAGCAGATGCGGCTCATGCCGCATAATCTCGCGATCCTTGCAGGTGCCGGGCTCGGACTCGTCCGCGTTCACAACGAGATAGTGCGGCCGGCCATCCGATTTTTTCGGCATGAACGACCACTTCAGTCCCGTCGGGAAGCCCGCGCCGCCGCGGCCGCGCAAGCCGGACGTTTTCATTTCTTCGATGATGCCGTCGCGGCCCTTTTCCAAAATCTTTTTGGTGCCGTCCCACGCGCCCCGCGCGCGCGCGCCTTTCAGGCCCCAGTCGTGCTGGCCGTAAAGATTTCTGAAGACGCGATCTTTGTCAGCAAGCATGCGTCACGCCTTTTCCTTGAGCGTGGTTGCACCGCCGACCGGAGCGGAGAGCTGCCGGTCGATCTGCGGCCCGGGCTTCACCTTTTTGCCAGCGGCAAGATCGTCGAGAATTTTGCCGAAGCTCGCGGCTGTCAGGTCTTCGTAATAATCGTAATTGATCTGCGCCATGGGTGCGTTCACGCACGCCCCGAGGCACTCGACTTCGACCCACGAAAGTTTTCCGTCTTTAGTCACTTCGCCTTGATCCCCGATGCGCTTGCGGCAAACTTTCTCGAGATCATCTGCGCCGCGCAAACGGCATGGGGTCGTGCCGCAAAGCTGCACGTGGAATTTCCCGACCGGCTGAAGATTGAACATGGTGTAGAAGGTGGCAACTTCGAGCGCGCGAATGTGCGCCATGCCGAGGAAATCGGCGACATGCCGGATGGCTGCTTCCGGCAGCCACCCGGCTGACTGCTCCTGTGCGCGCCAGAGCAGCGGGATGATCGCCGACTGCTGCCGGCCTTCCGGATATTTCGTGATTTCCTTCTTCGCCCAGGCGAGATTGTCTCTGCTGAAGGAAAACTCCTTCGGCTGAACTTCTGGCGGAGCGAGGCGACGGACGCTCATCGATCCACCTCGCCGAACACGATATCGATTGAGCCGAGAATTGCGGAGACATCCGCCAGCAAGTGGCCGCGGGTCAGAAAATCCATCGCCTGCAGATGCGCAAAACCGGGTGCGCGGATCTTGCACTTGTATGGTTTGTTGGTGCCGTCGGCGACGAGATAGACACCGAACTCGCCCTTGGGCGCCTCAACCGCGGCATACACTTCCCCGGCGGGCACGTGATAACCCTCGGTATAAAGCTTGAAGTGGTGGATCAGCGCCTCCATCGAGCGCTTCATCTCGTCGCGCTTTGGCGGTACGATTTTGTGGTCGTCTACGGCGACCGGCCCTTGTCCTGACGGCGCACGCAGTTTGTCCAAGCACTGCTTCATGATTTTGGTCGATTGACGCATCTCTTCCATGCGGATGAGATACCGATCGAAACAGTCGCCGTTCTTGCCGATCGGAATGTCGAACTCGAGCTCGGAATAGCACTCATAGGGTTGCGCCTTGCGCAGATCCCAGGCGGCGCCCGAACCGCGCACCATCACGCCGGAGAAGCCCCAGTTCCAGCAATCGGAAAGCTTCACCACACCGATATCGACGTTGCGCTGCTTGAAGATGCGATTTCCGGTCAGCAGCGCATCAAGATCATCGACGACCTTCAAGAATGGATCGCAAAAGGCGTCGATATCGTCGATCAGTTTCGGCGTCAGGTCTTGATGCACCCCGCCCGGCCGGAAGTAAGCCGCGTGCATACGTGAGCCCGAGGCGCGTTCGTAGAACACCATCAGCTTTTCACGCTCTTCGAAGCCCCACAGCGGCGGCGTAAGCGCACCCACATCCATCGCTTGCGTCGTGACATTGAGCAGATGAGACAACAGCCGCCCGATCTCCGAATAGAGTACGCGGATCAATTGCGCACGCCGCGGCACCTCAATCCCAAGCAATTTCTCGACCGCAAGGCAGAACGCATGCTCTTGATTCATCGGCGCGACATAATCGAGCCGGTCGAAATAGGGCACCGCCTGTAAGTATGTCTTATGTTCGATCAGTTTCTCGGTGCCGCGGTGAAGCAAGCCAATGTGCGGATCAACGCGCTCGACCACCTCGCCGTCGAGCTCGAGTACGAGACGCAGCACGCCATGCGCCGCCGGATGCTGCGGCCCGAAATTGATCGTGAAGTTGCGCAGCGCGGTTTCGGCCATGTCAGCTCACCAATTCCGGCGCAGCCTTGGCCTTTTCGGCGACCTTGGCATTGAACTTATCCCACGCGACCACCACACGTTCGTGACGGCCCTCGCCGATCGCGTCCACGCCGTCATGCGCACGCACTTTGAAAATCACCTTGCGGCCACTTACCTCAACGCACTCGACGTCGACCTTGACGGTAAACCCCGGCGGCGTTGCCGCCATGTGGCTTACATCGACGTGAGTGCCGAGGCTGCCTTCGCCGGTGTCGAGATGCCGTTTGAGCAATTGCACACACGTCCACTCCATCAGCACGATCATGAATCCTGTCGCGAACACTTTCGGCATCGCCGCAATTTCCGGCGACTCCGGGTAAGTGAACGGCACCGTCTTGTTTTCCGGGACCTTGTAAGAAAATGAATGCGTGAGGCCCGGCTTGAGTGTCGGCTTCATGACGACACCTTTTTGTCAGGCTCGCCGGCTTGTTTGTTGCCCGCGCCTTCGGCTTTCGCCTTTTCGTCGCCGGGTAACACGTAATCCGTCCCCTCCCACGGCGACAGACAATCGAAAGTGCGGAATTCCTGGGCCAACGTCACTTTGTCGTACACGACGCGCTTTTGCTCATCGTCGTAGCGCACCTCAACAAAGCCGGTGAGCGGAAAATCCTTGCGCAACGGGTGACCCTCGAAGCCGTAGTCGGTGAGAAGCCGGCGCATGTCAGGATGACCGGTGAACAAAACGCCGTAGAGGTCGTAGGTCTCCCGCTCGAACCAGTCAGCGCCGCGGAAAACATTGATTAGCGACGGCACCGGGGTCGTCTCGTCGGTCATCACCTTGAGCCGCACCCGCTGATTCAGCCGCGGCGACAGGAAATGATAGACGACGTCGAAGCGCTGCTCGCGCGATGGCCAGTCGACGGCGGTCACGTCGATGATGTTAATGAACTGACAGGCCGGATCGTCGCGCAGGAAGGTGACGACCTTGATGAGGTCGGCGGTTTTTGCCGTCACGGTCAATTCGCCACGCGCCACGGCGTAGCCCGTGACGGAAGAGCCGACGGCACTCTTGATCGTTTGCCCAAGCCTGTCGAGCGTGTCGTCCATATTCCAACTCCGCTCAACGCTCGATCGTGCCAGTGCGGCGGATTTTTTTCTGCAACAGCATCACACCGTACAACAACGCCTCTGCTGTCGGCGGACAGCCAGGCACATAGATGTCGACCGGTACAATGCGATCGCAGCCACGCACGACGGAATACGAATAGTGATAGTAGCCGCCGCCATTGGCGCAAGATCCCATCGAAATAACGTACCGCGGCTCCGGCATCTGGTCGTAGACCTTGCGCAGGGCCGGCGCCATTTTATTGGTGAGCGTTCCCGCAACAATCATGACGTCCGATTGGCGCGGCGAGGCACGCGGCGCAAAACCGAATCGTTCGGCGTCATAGCGCGGCATCGACATTTGCATCATCTCGACCGCGCAGCACGCGAGCCCGAACGTCATCCACATCAGCGAGCCGGTGCGGGCCCAGGTGACCAGATCGTCGGCAGCGGTGACCAGAAAGCCTTTGTCGGCAAGTTCGGCGTTCATACCCCGGAAAAAGGTGTCATCCGCCCCGACCGGCTTTCCGGTGCGAGGATCCAGGATTCCTTTCGGCGCGGGTGCGACGACGCTCATGGGTTCATCAATCCCATTCCAGCGCTCCCTTCTTCCACTCATATATGAAGCCGATGGTGAGGATGCCAAGGAACACCATCATCGACCAGAAACCGAAAAGTCCGATTTTGCGGAAAACGATTGCCCACGGAAACAGGAAGCTGACCTCAAGGTCGAAGATAATGAAAAGAATGGCCACCAAATAGAAGCGCACGTCGAACTTCATGCGTGCGTCGTCGAAGGCGTTGAAACCGCACTCGTAGGCCGAAAGCTTCTCGGGATCGGGCTGTTTATAGGCGACGATGAAGGGCACGATCAGCAAGACAAGCCCGATGGCAAGCGCGACCGCGATGAACACGACTAAGGGCAGGTAATCCAGCAGCAATGCGCTCATCGGCGACCTCAAAGCGTATAGCCCCGCTTTACCTGAAATACGCCCGTCTGGACCACTCGGCGGCCAGAAAGGCGCCGGTTATCCCGCACAAATTGGCCCTTACTTGTTTGGAATAGCCTCAAAGACGGGAGCGGCCGAGGCTTAGCGCAGCGCACAAAGGGTGGCAAGCCGACATTCGGAGGCATCCACGATGCGATCTGCGCCACAATTCAGCCGAGGCAACAGTCGATTGACAGGGACGCAAGCCGCCCACGATATTCGCCGCCGACGGGCGGCATGCTTGTGGAATTGGGACGAAGTGCATGGTTCTTGTGCGGCAAATTGCAGTTGTAATCGCGCTCGCCGGTCTTCTGACAAGCGGGACATCATCAACAAAAGCTGACGACTACCCCTCACGCCCGGTCAAAGTCATTGTTCCGTTCGGCGCCGGCGGTCCCACCGACGTCTACGCCCGTGCGGTCGCGGAGGAGTTGCGCAAGTCCCTCAATCAAACGTTCATTATGGAGAACAGACCAGGCGCCGGCACCACCATCGGCACCGAGGTGGTGGCGAAATCGCCGCCCGATGGCTACACGCTTCTGATGGTGTCCGGCACGCAGGCCGTTAACGAAACGCTGTATGGCCACAAACAATATCAGCTCATGCGCGACCTGGTGCCGATCGCTCCGCTGATCGACACAGATCTTGTGCTGGTCGTCCATCCCTCGGTGCCGGTCAAGAATATCAGCGAACTCATTGCGTTGGCGCGCGCCAAGCCCGGCACTATCAATTACGGCAGCTCCGGCCCGGGCTCGAACTATCACATGGCCGGCGAACTTCTGAAGAACCTCACCGGAATTGATATCGTGCATGTGCCGTACAAAGGCTCGACCGGCGCCCGCAACGACATCCTCAGCGGTCAAATCCAGATTCTGTTTGATTCGGTGCCGACCATGGCGCCAATGATCAAGGCCGGGCTCGTGCGCGCTCTTGGTACGACGGGGAAGACGCGTTCGCCGACATTGCCGGACGTGCCGACGATCGCGGAAGCTGGTGTGCCCGATTTCAACGCCACCTTGTGGGTCGGCTTCATGGCTCCTGCCGGCACGCCGCAACCGATCGTCGACAAACTCAGCCGCGAAATCACCACCATCCTCGCGCGCCCCGATATCAAAGAGGCATGGGGGAAGACCGGCGCTACGCCAATTGTGATGACACAACCCGAGTTCAAAACATTCATGGACACGCAGATCGCCAAATGGGCGAGCGTCATCAAGGCCAACCACATTCCACCGATCAACTAGTAAACCTTTCGGGTGAACAATGAACGAAATGATCAAACCCGCTGCTGCGGTCAAAGGCGAGGACCATTGGACGACCAAGGACGGCGGCGTGAAGCTGTTCCTTTTTGAGAAATACGCGGCCGATCCAGGCAAAACGGTGGGCACGATCCTCTTTGTTCACGGCTCGTCGATGGCGTCCCAGCCGACATTTGACCTGCAGGTACCGGGGCGACCCGATTCATCCGCAATGGATCACTTTGCACGCCGCGGCTACGATTGCTGGTGCGTCGACATGGAGGGCTATGGACGCTCAACCAAAGACCGCGACAACAACGCGCCGATTTCCCAAGGCGCCGATGATTGCTACGCGGCTGCGCTCTACATCCAGAAACTGCGCGGCAAGCGGCCCTTCCTGGTCTACGGCATTTCCTCCGGCGCGCTGCGCGCCGCAATGCTTGCCGAACGGCATCCGGAAATCGTCGCAAGGCTCGCGCTCGACGCCATGGTGTGGACGGGCGAAGGCTCCCCGACCCTCGAGCAACGACGCAAGAAATTACCGGAGTTCATCGCCAAGAGCCGCAGGCCGATCGACAAGGCCTTCATCCGTTCGGTGTTTGACCGTGACCATCCCGACACCGCCGAACGTAAGGTGATCGACGCATTCGCGGATGCTGTCACCGCGCTTGATGATTCAGTGCCGACCGGGACCTATGTCGACATGTGTTCGCGACTGCCGGTGGTTGATCCGGAAAAGATCAAAGCACCGACGCTGATCATGCGCGGCCAGCACGACGGCATCGCCTCGCTGCAGGACCTGATGAAATTCTTCGAAAAACTGCCGAACCCGGACAAGCAGTTCACCGTCATGTCCGGCATCTCGCACGCGAGCTTCCAGCAGAAGAATTACATGATGGTCTATCACATCCTGGCGAGCTTCTTCTCGCAGCCCGAGCCCGTCTACAAAGGCTGATAGATTCAAC
>JBATYN010000081.1:0-7660 GCA_049674125.1 Pseudolabrys sp.
GTCCCGCAATGAAAGGACGGCAGCATCATGCTGCCGTCTTTCTAATTCAAACCGCTCTCGATGAGTTCGTTTCGCGTCTCGATAACAAACTTGCGGCCGATGTCATTCACAAATTTCGACACTGCGACGATCAAGCGGCAAACTCTCGCGCTCAGTTATGGTTTGCTTTGTCACGGGCTGTTTGTGACTGCCGTCACGGTGATGATCTATGAGATGTATTTTGGTCTCAGCCGGTCGCTCGGTACATTGCATTCTCCGTGGAGCTGGTTTGCCAATGGCCTGCTGCTGTTGCAATTCCCGCTGGCACATTCACTGCTGTTGACGACGCGCGGCCGCGCCGCGTTGCGCGCGACGGCGCCTGCTTCTGTCGCGACGGACCTTGCAACCACGAGCTACGTCATCGTGGCATCGGCGCAAATTCTTGTGCTGTTCCTGTGGTGGTCGCCGAGCGGAACGATCTGGTGGCAGGCGCAGGGTGCGGCGCTTCTGCTCACGACGATTCTATATACCGCGGGCTGGCTTCTGCTGCTGAAATCGATGTTCGACGCGGGAATTACGCTCCAGGTCGGATCGCTCGGCTGGTGGGCGGTCTTCCGGAACACAAAGCCAATGTTCCCGCCGATGCCGACACGCGGGCTCTTTCGCCTGTGCCGCCAGCCGATTTATGTTTCGTTCGCCATCACGCTCTGGACGGTGCCGACCTGGACGCCGGACCAACTCGTGCTGGCGATAGTGCTCTCGGCGTATTGCCTCGCCGGCCCCCTGCTGAAGGAGGCGCGTTTCTCGCGGATGTTTGGCGATGAATTCGAAGCGTACCGGTCGCGCCATCCCTACTGGTTTCCGTTTTTCCGGCCAGCGGCGGCGCCGGTTGATGTTTCGCTCTACGACAGGGATGCCGATCACTGGTGGGATGGGTCGCGGCGGTGGCTTCGCGCGCTGCAAAACCTTGTGCCAGCGCGTCTCGCATTTTTTGATCGCGTGACGGCGTGGCAGGGACGAACGGTTCTCGATCTTGGTTGCGGTGGCGGCTTCATGGCGGAAGCGCTCGCCGCGCGCGGCGCCGATGTCATCGGTGCCGATGTATCGCGCGGCGCCATCTCAATCGCCGGGCGGCATGCCGCGAGCCAGGGACTTGCGATCCGCTACCTTGCTGCGTCTGGTGAGCATCTGCCGCTGGCGGGCCAGAGCGTCGATTGTGTCGTGTGCGTCGATGTCCTCGAACATGTCCGAAGCCTCGACCGCGTGCTCGATGAAATCCATCGTGTCTTGCGGCCCGGCGGGCTCTTTTTCTTTGACACAATCAACCGGACGTGGCTCGCACGCTTCGTGATCGTATTTTGCGGGGAGAGACTTTTGAGGCTGCTACCACGCGGAACGCACGACCCGGACGGCTTTATCGCGCCCCTCGATCTCGACAAGAAGCTGGCCAAGCGCGGCTTTGCCGACCGCGTCTACGAAGGGCTCGGTCCTCGCGGCGTTAACAGGCGTTTCGACATCACCTTCGGCCGGCTTCCTGGCAAGCAGATCATGTATATGGGCCACGCGCGACTGGCGCCGTCTGCGGCGCTTGCTGGCGTTGAATTGGAGCCTTAAAATCGTGGTGCAAAGCAAAGCACAGTATGAGTAGGCCGCGTAACGTTATGCGAGAACGAATAGGTGCAATTTCGATTGGTCGCGGCTTGAGCATCGGCCTGTTGGCGCTGGTGATCGCCCCCTCTCATTCTTCCGTCTTTGCGCAATCGGCCGATCTCGTTCTTTGCGACCGGATCGCCGCTGACCCGGCCGACCCCGACAAGCCGACAGATGTTAAAGGAACCCCCACCATCGCGCCGTCCGATATCGCAACAGCGATCAAGTTTTGCAAAACGGCATCGGGCTCGTCGCGCCGCGCGCTTTACGAACTGGGCCGGGCTTACGCGGCCAATCATCAATTGTCCGAAGCAATGAGTGCCTGGCGCAGGGCGGCCGACAAAGGCAGCACGTCGGCGATGGTCGAACTGGGCGTGCTGCTCAGCACCGGATCGGGCGGCGCCAAAGATTCGGCAGAGGCGCGCAAGCTGTTCGAACGCGCCGCAGAGGCCGGCAATCCGCGTGGCGTAACAAATTTGGCGGCGCTGGGCGGCGGCGCTTCATCGGATCCCGCCAAGGCGAGAGTCTTGCTGTCGAAAGCGTCGGAGACAAATTCGGCGGAGGCGGAATATCAGCTCGGGCTGATGACTGCGGAGGGTGTCGGCGGGCCGCAGGACGATGCGGCTGCGCGCGCGTTGTTTGAGAAAGCAGCCGCGCAGGACCATCCCGGAGCTCTTGAGCGGATGGGCGCGTTTTCGCTTAGCGGGCGAGGGGGTCCGAAAGATACAAGCGCCGCCAAAGCCTATTACGAGAAAGCCGCGGCGCTCGGTAACGACGACGCCAAGGCAGCTCTCAAGCGAGCGGAATGTCCATACGTGATCAAAGATAAAAATGGAAAGTTCGTTACCAACCTTTGCTTTTAAGCACGACGAGCACGCAGCCTGCCAATTCGCGGTCAACGCATGTCCGCGGCGTATGCCTCGTTGTCAGGCGAAGGCGAGATCGAAGGTAGGCTCGACTTGATAAGGAAAGCCAAGCCCGGCGCCCAATCGCTTGCGGCCCATGCTAAGAGCTTGCTCGGCCGTGCGAGCGTCAAACGCCGTACGAACGAGATCGGGAAGCTGGCTTGGCATTTTCAGGACGGACCGGATCACGGCGAGGACATCCGGCGTGCCGTCCGGCCGCAATCCCAACGCGGCGGCGGGCGGAAGCGATCGGTGGGCCGCATCGATGATGACGCGGCAAGCAGCAAATGGAATGCGGTGCTCGGCGGCAACCTCCGCCGCGATATGCGATTCCATATCGACGGCAGCTGCACCCGTCTCGCTATAAAGCTGTGCCTTTTCCGCTGGCGTCGGTATCACGCGGCCTGCGCCTGTGACGTGCGCATGTCTGGCATCAGGGAGGATCTCAAGGATACTTTGCGTCCATGTGTGGTCGGTCGCGAAGACTTTATCGCCATTCCGGATTCCGGACGCGACGACCCAATCGCCTGCTACGAGATCGGGTGCGAGCCCACCGGCAATACCGAAACTAATAATGCCGGACGCGCCGCTCGTGATCGCTGTCTCGAGCGCGGCCCGCAGTTCAAAAGCCTGTTTGCAGAGCACCGATACCCCGGCCCCGCGCGCGATATAGGCCTCGAGCGCGAGAGAGGTAACGGCGACGACCCCCGATTTCTTCGTCATCCGTCCCGCCCAGTTACCTCGGACGCTATCCGAGGTCTTCATAAGGGTCAACGCGAGCAAAAATCACGCCAAAAGTACCGAGGGCTTGTCACCCTTTGCGCTAAATTAGGCGTGCTGCGTGGATTGTCTTCGCGCAAGTGTGCGATGAAAGGTCGCCGCCAGAGGTGAGCAGTTCCAAAGATTATTTCTGCGTTGCAAATTTGTCGCAGCGGATGTTGAGGTAGGATTGAGCATTCATGTCGTGACGAGCCCTAATATTGCACCTCTTCGCCGAGCGTGGCCCGCACGCGAGTGGGCGAAGCTTCTGGCCGCGATTATATCATCGACGCCGCCGACGCGGTCTCGCTAACGCAGAACGTCGAGGACAGTCGCGGCTAACACCAGTGAGCCCATGCCGGCGAACGTAACAAACGCCGAGGCCCGGCCGACAACTTCGCAATAGTGATTGAACTTGGATCTGAACCGCATGGGCGCAAACTAGACCGCCAGGCGCAAGTCCTGCGTGATGCAGCTCACACTGATAAGCTATTTCTTCTCGCAAGCGAGTAAGAAGGATTTGCGCTCCCGGGGTGCAATCTTTTGGGCGATCGCTTGTTTCCTGCAAGCGTCGCTCTTTTCTTTTGCTTTCAGCCGTTTGTCCGCAGCGGCTTTTTCCTGTGCGCGTAGTCTGGCCGCAGGATTTGCCGGAGGCCCAATTGTGAAGCTTTCGTTCTGCGCAATGGCAGCGATCGGCCACGCCGCTGCCGCGATCCCGAGAAGGGTGATGAAGTCCCGCCTTTGCATCCGTTCCCGCAAGAGCCAGCCATTGTGCAAGGATTTAAGTCTAGCACATTTTTTCCAGCGACAATCAGGCCGTCGGTGAAATCGGACGTGGGCCGCATTTATCCAGTGCCACAATGGCATCCTGCAACAGGGCTCGAATTCGCTCTGCCGAGCCGACATTTACCATGCTGGGGTCCAGATAGAAATCAAGCCCGGTCATATGCTCGCTGAAGATTTCGATCTTCTGGCCCGTCGCATCCATCATGCCCTCGACCGCATAAGGAACTACTTCTCGACTAATCCCCTTCATAGTGATTGGGGGTAGCGCGTGTGCGACCGAGATGTCCCGCACCAAAGCATAGGTCTCGAAACTGACGACAATGTGTCCCGGTTCAGCGATTGATTGCAATCGCGCTGCGAGGTTCGCTTCCGCGCCGATAATCGTATAGTCCATTCGATCGACGCTGCCGAAATTGCCCACATTGCAGTAACCGCTATTAATGCCCATCCGGACGCGGAATGGGTGTTCGACGCCTTCCTTTCGCCATTTCACGTTCAGTTCGGCAAGCCGATGTTGCATGTCAGCGGCCATGCGCAAGCACGCCTTTGCGTCCTCAGCTTCGCCTTTGGATTCCGGATCGCCGAAAAAGATCAAAATGGCGTCACCGACAAATTTGTCGATCGTGCCGCCATGCTGGAGTGCGATGTTGGACATTTCAGTAAAATATTCATTGAGCAGCGATGTGATCTGCTCCGGCTGCAAGCGTTCCGTAGTCGCCGTAAAGTCTTTGATGTCGGAAAAGAAAATCGTAAGTTTTTTGCGCTCTGTGTGAATCGTCACGTCTTTCTGGCCGCTGAAAATGCTCTTGTAAATTTGCGGCGAAAGATAGCGCGAGATCTTCAACGCTAATGTGGCAAGGAAATCATTCGCGGTTTCGAGTTCCCGGTTCATGCCACGAATCGTCGCCGCCTGTCGTCGCTGTATGGAAATGAACGTCACTCCGGACGCGGCCATAAAGACGAAATAGGCCAACAGGTATTTAAAGGTAAATATATTGGCAGCGATGGCCTGGCTGATGGTGATTTCTTGAATTCCGCGAACATCGCCGACCTTCCAATCTCGTTTCGGACTCTCCGGATGCGAGTTGTGGCAATTCACGCAAGCGGGCCCCATGACCACGGGTGCAATCAGGCGAACATGGTCGCTAAACACTGACGCTGATACTTCCGTCAATTGCTGATCGGGATGATTGCGCAAGTCTGCGAGAGCGCCAGCCTCGAAACTGTCGAGTGTGTGGGGGGCACGGTTCTTAAATGGAAAGTCGGACACAAATCGGTAGGCGATGTTTTGCTGCTGCTCGCTGATTACTCGGCCGAGTTCGAGCGAGAGGGTCGCGGGAATAGGGATGGCGCCCGGGATGGTTTCGTAGTTATGCGCCACTTTGGTTGACCCTGGCGAGGCCAATACCCGGCCAACTACATTGCTCGCATAGTATGCACGCACGCTGCTGACGACGGAATTAAGATCCCGTGCCTGACGAAGGAGCGAGGTCTCGGTCAGATTTCGTAAATCCAGCCAGACCGCGAGGGGAAGGCCCGCAAGCATCACAATGACAAGCACGACCAAAGCCAAGCCGCGCGAATCGGCCGTCGAAGGAAGAACCCGATCTTGCCCCATGCGTTGTTCCTTTCCAGATTGCAGCAATGGCTTGCTGAAGCCTACTGGCACTTCTGGGCGATAAAGAGTCTCTGAAACCTTACGGCATCGAGATCCGCGTATTGAGGTGCTGATTGCGTAGCGGTGACCCTGAGCAATATCCGATCCGCGAATGGATTGCCCGCTTGGTTTATAAGGCTAACGGCAAATACTCTAGCGGGTGCGACGATCGGCAAGGAAAGCCTGAGTCAGTTCGATACCAGCACGCGGTTTTCCAGCGGAGTATGGTCGTAAAGGTAGATCACGTCGTCGTTCAGGAGTCGGATACAGCCCTCCCGTGCGATTCGGTCGCTCGTAGCCGATGCATACGAGCCGTGGATACGATAGTTGTCGTTCAAGTACAGCACGCGGGCACCGAGCGGGTTTTTTGCCGGGTCAGAGGTGATATCGACAGATTGCTGAACTGCCTGATTACCGCCGGGCCGTTCTTCCTTCCGCACAACGTGATAGAGCCCAGTCAATGTGATGCATTCAGCGCCGACGCCAATGCTGTAGCGCAACGCAGAGACATTCGGCCGGACGACATAAAGGAAAGTCTGTGTTTTATCGACGATGATCGTCCCGACCGGTTGGTTCGTCCGGTAGAAGACCAACTGCCGTAGATGGACATAGTTTGTCTTTGAATTGGAAAGGTCCGTAGTCTCGGCCAAAGCCGGTTTGCTTGGCGTGCTGCGCACGCTGGAAAGAAGCCGCGGCCAGAAGGAAATTGCCGCACCCATGACGATAATGAGTAAGGCGGCGAACACGCCGGCGATCAAGCGTCCCCACAATCGGCTATCCTTCAACGGTGGCCTATCCGGATAATCCCTCGCCGGCGCGTCATAGATTTCGTGGGCCGGGTTTGGTTGCGGCACCGTCTGGCGTACTGCATCCCTTTCGACGCGCTGGATCGCAGCTTCAAGAGCTGCGCGTTCCGCTCCCAGATCTGTTTGCGCCAAAGTCGGATCGCTGACGCGAAGTTTGTCGACCAAGGTTTTGCGAGCGCGATCATAGAGAACGTGACGTTGTTCACGGGTATTGGCATCGAGCGCCGCGACTGCGCGCGCTATCAATGGAAAGTAATCGACCATCGGTTTACGCCACCTCTACATGGCTCGATCGTGACCTAGTCCTCCAGCATGATGCTGGCTTCAACGATTTTAGCGGATTGGCGGAGCATATAAAATGCCACCTTTGTTCCACAGCTGATTGATCCCACGTGGAATGGCTAATGCAGAGCCGGCACCCACGGTACGCTCATAGACTTCGCCATAATTGCCGACGAGCCTAATTACACGGGCCGCCCAATCAGTGGTGAGGCCGATGCGCTCACCATATTTGCCCTCGACACCGAGCAGGCGTTTGACGTCCGGCTTTTCTGATTTCAATGCTTCGTCAATGTTTTTTGACGTCACCCCGAGCTCTTCGGCGTTGACCATGGCGAAGAAAACCCACTTCACAATGTTAAACCACTGCATATCGTCTTGGCGGACCACCGGGCCAAGCGGTTCCTTAGAGATGACATCCGGCAGAATGACGTGTTCGTCAGGCTTCGAAAGCAATAGCCTGATGGCAAAGAGCTGAGAGACGTCCGCAGTAAACACACTACATAACCCGGAATCGTAACCCTTAATTGCATCATCCGCCGTCGTGGAGGCGATAACCTCGTATTTCATTTTATTTGCTGTGAAATAATCGACGAGATTGAGCTCAGTTGTTGTTCCAGACTGCAAACAAACTTTCACGTCATTGAGATCGAGCGCCGTTTCCTTGTTCATGTCCCTGCGAACAAGAAACCCCTGGCCGTCATAGTAATTCGTGGCTGGAAAGACTATGCCGAGTTCGGCCTCCCGCGACATCGTCCACGTGGTGTTGCGCGACAGCACATCGATGCTGCCGGATTGCAGGGCCTCAAATCGGCGGCTCGCCGCAAGCGGGATGTACG
>JBATYN010000082.1:0-3567 GCA_049674125.1 Pseudolabrys sp.
GTGAGTTTTTGATGAGTGCACGCGCGATCGCCACGCGCTGGCGCTGCCCGCCGGACAATTGCAAGCCATGCTCTCCGACCGGCGTGTCGTAGCCGCGTGGAAACGACATGATGAAATCGTGCGCATACGCGCCTTTGGCGGCGGAGACGATCTCATCCTGGCTCGCGCCCGGCTTGCCGAACTCGATGTTCTCGCGAATGGTGCCACGGAATAGAAATACGTCCTGGCCCACATAAGCGATGTGCTGGCGGAGCGACCGGCGTGAAACCGTGGCGATGTCCTGGTCGCCGATGGCGATCTTGCCGGTTTCGGTCTCGTAAAATCGCAGTAGCAGGTTGAATACAGTCGACTTGCCGCCACCGGAAGGCCCAACCAGCGCGGTCATCTTGCCCGGCTCGGCCACGAAGGACATGCCGCGCAATACGGGTTCGTCCCCACGGTAAGCAAATTGAACGTCGTCGAATTCAAGGCGAGCGGTTCTGATTTGCAGATCGGGCTTGTTGTTGTCGACCGGTTCACTCGGTGGGCTGTCGATCACCTCGAACAGGATACGCACGCCGACGAGAGCGCTGTTGAGTTCGATATTAAGGCGGGCCAGCCGCTTTGCCGGTTCATAGGCGAGCAGGAACGCGGTGATGAAAGAAAAGAACTGCCCGGGAGTTGCACCAGTATCGATCACGCGGTAACCGCCGTACGTGATGGCCATCGCGATGGCGCAACCGCCCAGCGTCTCCATCAGGGGGCTGGCGCGATTGGAGACCCGGGCCAATTTGTTGGCTTCGTGTTCGACGGCAGCAACGTTTCTGTCGAACCGCTCGCGCATGGTGTCTTCGAGGGTGAAGGCCTTGACGATGCGGATGCCCTGAAGCGTTTCTTGCAATGTCTCGAGAATGCGAGTGCCGCCGTGGAATTGGGTCCGTGCAATCGAATAGATGCGCCGGATCAGCTTGCGCAGAACAAAAAACGCCGGCGGTGCGACCACAAAACTGACGAATGACATCAACGGGTCCTGCACCACCATCACGGTGATCAAGCCAATGAGCGACAAGAGATCGCGACCGACCGAGGTGATGAGCAGGTTGATAACCTGGGTCGCTGCCGCAGCGCCGGTCGACAGGCGCGCGATGAATTCGGTCGAGTGGCGGTCGGAGAAAAAGGTGAGGCCTTCGCTGAGCAACTTGCCAAAGACTGCGCGCTGATTGTTGGCGACAATGCGATTGCCGATGCGCGAGAGCATCACGCTGTGGCCGTAGGTGGCGATGCCTTTTATCGCAAACAGTGCGGCAGTAATAAAGCCGAGTGTGACGATCCCCGGCAGATTGCGGTTGACATAGGCCTGGTTGATGACGTCGCCGATCAGATAAGCGCTAAAGGCCGTGCAGCCGGCAGATAGGGCCATGAGCAAAAACGCAACGACATATTTGCGCCAATGCACCATGCCCTGTTCGGTGAGCAATCGCCGGATCAGGGCAGTGGCGCGATAGCGCCTGTCGGCGGCCGTTGGCAGACTGTGTTCGTTCATCCGCCCTCTGTGGGCTGTGAGTAGGGCACGTCGGGGCAGGAGTGGCCGTCTCCTTGCCCGCGCCCAAAGAAATTTTCAAGCCAAAATCCGTTTACGCGGCAAAAAGCGCCGATTTCGTCATGCAACAGCGGTTTTGTGGCGACCTGCCAGCTGCCTTTCCCATGCAAGTGCGTGGGCAACGATGGTGTCGAGATTCTGGAAACGCGGACGCCACGGCAAGACAGCGCAAATGCGATCGACATTCGCAACGAGCGCCGGTGCGTCGCCAGGCCGCCGGCCCGAAACCTCAACCGGAAAATCGCGTCCGCACGCTCGCCTCACGGCTTCAATCACCTCGATCACCGAGGCACCGTGGCCATAGCCGCAGTTGAAGGTTGCACTTGCGCCGCCGCTCCGCAAATAGGCGAGCGCCACGGAATGTGCCTGCACGAGATCGCTGACGTGGATGTAGTCTCTGATGCATGTGCCGTCCGGGGTCGGGTAGTCGGTTCCGAAAATGCTCATCTTCGGCCGCTTGCCGATCGCGGTCTCGCAGGCGATCTTGATCAGATGGGTTGCGGCCGGTGTCGCCTGTCCTGTGCGCAACTTCGGATCTGCACCGGCGACGTTGAAGTAGCGCAAAATTATAAAGCGTAGCCCGTGCGCCTTACCGGCATCGTGGATCATGATCTCGGACATCAACTTTGACGTGCCATAAGGCGACATCGGTATTGTCGAAGCGTCCTCACGCACTGGAACGGCGCTCGTCTCCCCATAGACGGCTGCGGTCGAGGAAAAAATGAACTGCTGAACGCCTGCCTTGATCGCGACGTCGAGCAACGCGCAGGTGTTCATAGTGTTGTTGCTGTAGTAGCTGAGGGGATCGATAACGGATTCGGGCACCACGATCGACGCAGCGAAATGGATGATCGAGGTGATGCCGTGTCGGGCAATCGTGTCGCTGACGATGACGCGGTCGCCTGTACTGCCGGCGACAAAGGGCACGGACGCGGGAATCAGAAAACGAAACCCGGTCGATAAATTATCGAGCACGACCACCTGCTCGCCCGCGTCAACGAGCTCGTGCACCATGTGGCTGCCGATATAGCCGGCGCCGCCTGTGACCAGGATCGTCATGCCCAATGCCCCTCTCGGCTCAATAGAATCTGCCGAATGTTTGTAAAAACCGCACCCTGATTACCCGGCGCGATGGCATGGTTATGGCGCGCATGCTTAATGACCGGTATATGGGTGCCGCAAACGCGCTATGGCCGACATTCTTTTCATCAAGACATCTTCCCTCGGCGATGTGATTCATCACATGCCGGCGTTGACCGAGGCACGAAAGGCCCGCGCCGACGCGGCCTTTACGTGGCTCGTGGAGGAGGCATTTGCACCGCTGGTGCGCCTGCACCCCGCTGTCGGCGATGTCATTCCGGTCGCCTGGCGGCGCTGGCGGAAATCACTTTATTCACCTGCCACGATAGCGGAAATTTCCGCGAGTTTCCGCACGATTCGCGGGCGGCAGTACGACGCCATTGTTGATAGCCAGGGCCTGCTTCGCTCCTCCGTGATCGCCCGTTTGGCGCACGGCCGCCGCCATGGTTACGACGCTTCGAGCATCCGGGAACCTGTGGCTTCTGCTTTTTACGATGTCCGCTATCGTGTCAGCCGCGATTTGCACGCCGTCGAGCGCAACAGGACGCTGAGTGGATTGGCGCTTGGTTACGCCCCACAGGGCGCACCGGATTTCGGGCTCGACCGCGCACGGTTTGCAAGGGGCACATCTCGCTATGCGGTGCTTCTGCACGCCACCGCACGGCAGGAAAAGCAATGGCCGGAAGGTGACTGGATTGCACTCGGCAAGGCGCTCGGCCGAATGCTTGAATTGGTGTTGCCTTGGGGCACCGATCTTGAGCGCGCGCGCAGTGAACGCATCGCGGCTCAGGTGCCGGGCGCACGCGTACCGGACCGCGCGGCGCTCGATCAGGTCGCAAAGCTCATTGCCGGCGCCCAATATGTCGTTGGCGTCGACACCGGCCTGTTGCATCTTGCGGCCGCTTTGA
>JBATYN010000083.1:0-19679 GCA_049674125.1 Pseudolabrys sp.
GTGGTGCGGGCACTGCAAGGCGACAACTTTGAAATCATCGCCGGCGAGCGGCGGTGGCGCGCGGCGCAGCGTGCGGGTTTACACGATGTGCCGATTGCGGTCGTGGAAGCCAGCGATGCGCAGGCGCTCGAATTCGCCATCATCGAAAACGTGCAGCGTACCGATCTCAATCCGATCGAGGAGGCCAGCGGTTATCTCGCGCTGATGGACGACTTCAATCGCACGCAGGATGACGTCGCACAGATCGTCGGCAAAAGCCGGCCGCACGTTGCCAACACGATGCGGCTGCTCAAGCTCTCCGAGCCCATAAAGCAACTTGTCCGTTCGGGCAAAATTTCCGCCGGCCACGCGCGGCTGTTGATCGGGCAGCCCAACGCCGAGCTGCTCGCGCGCGAGATCATCGATAAAGGCCTGAGCGTGCGGCAGCTCGAGACCGACATGCGCAAGGATGCCGCGGCGCAGGCGCGCGACGTGCAACGCGAGGGTAAAGGTCACACCGCCGGCGCGAAGGATGCCGACACGCGCGCCTTGGAAAGACGGTTATCCAATGCGCTTGGGCTCGAGGTCAGCGTCGACCATCGCGGCGAGGTCGGCACGTTGCGGATCAAATACCGGGACCTGGAGCAGCTCGACGCGGTGCTGAAAAAGCTCGGCGGCTAGTGGCCGCAGGGCCGCCAAAGCAAAGAGTGCCCACCAAGATTATGGGTCCACGCGAAGCTTTATCGGTGGGTCCGGCATTTCTCGGCGTCAACATCGCTCGATATTCCCTACGAAATCCGCGGAAGACTTCAAATTAATTTGTAGTCCCGCGCTCCTTTCATTCAAACGGATGATTGAAATAATAGGCCGCACCTGCGTTTTATTCCGCGGGGGCGTGAAAAGCCTGTGCCCGATCTGGCCGGCGAATATCGATCGAGGAAGGTTATGACCACCAGCATCCAGAACAGTTCGCATCCCGCTTTGGCGGGAATAGACAGCGTAGCCACCAGCATGTCCGACGTTGTGCTGCTGATCGGCCGGATCCTTCTCGGCTGGATTTTCGTGCGCAGCGGATACGGGAAGATCTTCGATATTGCCGCCTATTCCACCACATTCCCGGCCCGCGGGATGCCCCCGTTTTTGGCGTATATCTCCGTCCCGGCAGAGTTTTTCGGTGGTCTCGCCATTATGTTTGGGTTTGCGACCCGTTACGCCGCAGTGGTCATGGCCATATTTATGCTGGTGGCGACTTTCAGCAGCCATCGCTATTGGGACGTTACCGAGGCTGCTGCGCGGCGGGCCCAGGATGGAAATTTCTACAAGAACATGGCGATGCTGGGCGGCATTTTCTTCTTGTTTGTCTGTAGCGCCGGGCGCTTGAGCATCGATGCCTGGCTGAGCAAACGGAAGTAGGGCCGGGACTGCACAAGCAATAAACGTCAACCGCCCTCGCTTGCGGTTTCCTCGGCCTGGGTTTGCGCTCCAGCAGAGGGAGCAGGCAAGTGTGCATGGGCGGTCGCAAAATCTGCCTCTGATTCCAGCTCGGTCGATTCGACGGCGCCGGCCAGGGCCGGCGCTTCGCGCCGCGCGGACGCAGCAAAATCGATCGCATAGGCGCTCCCGACCGGCCCAGGCGTCCAATCTTCACCCGGCAAAAGCGTGATCTTGACGTCGGCGAGAAGTCCACGGGTCAGGAACGGATCGAAGTGCCGCATGCTTTTTTCGTTCAGGTCGAGCACGCGCCCGGGCTTAAGTGATCCAACGTCGTTGATTTTGACAATGAGCTGTTTGTCGCCGCTTTCGACCAACGCATAGGTGGGCTGATAGAGCCGGCCGTACCGAACGCCGCCAAACTGGTTGCGTAAATCAACCTGGATCGCTGCTGTCCATCCGGCAGGATCATATGGTTCGCCAGAAGCGGTCAGCCCGTCACCCTCCTGTTTGCCGTCCCGGTAGGGGTTGTAGGTCGAGACCACGCCCACAACCATTGCATGCGCGAGCGTCGTCTCGTCCTGTTTGCGCGGCAATCCCATCAGGGTCGCGAGTTTGAATACCGAACGATACCCCGAAAAAAATTGGGGCAATATTTTACGGCGCGCGTATTCAACCAAGCCCGAGCTGGTATCGCCCGCGTTGGCCAACATGTCGCCCATCGCGTCGAGCATGCCGCGGGTTGCCCGTGGCGCGATGGAAATGAGCGGCAGATCCCCGGCACCGGCCGGGCGTTCGATCAGCGACAACATCCCGGGTGTTTCTAAAGGACATGTGTCAGCTTGGCTGAGCGCAATACGAAGAGCTTCTTCCATTGCCGGGCTTTCGACATTGGTGCGATCGGAAAGTTCAGCGTCTGCGGTCAACAGCACAACGACATCGGAATCGTTTTCGAATTGCTGGACGACATCGGCCGACGCGATGGAAGAGTCGTTCGCTGTGCCGCTCCAAACCGTGCCGGCAAATAAGGCGAGCGCCAGAACAAATACAATCGCCGACCGGCCGTGCTGTGCCAGCCGGCCTTTCGGTTTTAGATGACGCTTGAAAGACGACGCTAGCGGGGACATCAACACCGTCGGACGTGAATGACCTTCGCGATGTAATTCACTACCGAATGCGGATAAAACCCGCGTAAAATACGTCGTGAAAATATTCATAGAATTTGACGCAAATGCTTGGCTGTTGTCCCGTTGGTGTTTCCTCCTCAAGGCTACGTTCGCGCCAATGCACTGTCTGTCGTCTGAAAAGCTGAGAGGCCGGCTTGCGGCGGTCTCCCAGACATAGAATCCGCCTTAATTGTCGTGAGAGTCCTGGTAATTCCTGGGTTTGCGCGTTTGAACAGTTGCGCAGCAAGGAGCCGGAGGCTGGAGTTTTTGCGACGCGAATTTCCGGCGGAGCTTTTTGATGTGCCGGATCACGCGCTCACGAAGCGCAATCGAAACGCGATCGAAGCGTGCTGCTGGCCGCGATTTATTTTTGCTCGCTGAGGGTGCAAGACACCATTTGCCGCGTGCTCATTCCTGCGATCGTGTAAAGTTCCGGGCAGGGCCCACACACTCTGACGCACTTTCTGACGCGCTTTCTGACGCACGTGCTGACGCGCTTGGGCTCGCTTTGTCCGACACCCGGGTTTGATCGCATCGGGCAGCGCAGAGGATGAGAAGCCGCAATATCCACCCGCGGCGGCCCGTTGCGGCTACAACTGTGGCGCGATATCAGGCTTTTTTCTTCCCAGATTTGCCTATCCCGAATACATTGGGGCATTCGCTTTAAGAGTTTTATCGAATGCGCACCCGCCGAGATGCCGCCCTGCGCCTCCTCAAAACCATGCTGGTGGCGTCAATCGTCATCCCTTTATCGCTTTTTGCCTATGCCAGCTGGGTCAACTACGAGGCCGCGCTGACCCGCGCGGATGAGGATCTGGTGGGCTCGCTCACTATTCTCTCCGAACAGGCGTTGAAGGTCTTTCAATCGGTCGATCTCACCTTCACAAGCGTTGGAGCCATTCTCGGCGATCTCAGCGATGAACAGATCAAGGCATCCGAACAGTCGCTGCATTTGCAGTTAGGCAAACTCGAAAAAGCCCTGAACAGCGTCAACGCCATCGTGGTTGCCGATAGCAATGGGCGGCGGCTGGTTTCGTCTGCGGTGTTTCCGGTGACCGCCGATCTCGGTGTTGAAGATCGCGATTATTTTCGCGCGCAAGTCGATCGGGATGCGGGCACGTTTGTCGGAGCGGTAGCGCAATCGCGGGTGACAACAGAGGTGTTCTTCGGCGTCAGCCGCCGCCGTCCGCTGCGTGACACACAATTCAACGGGATCATCATGGTTTCCGTTGTGCCGAAAGTATTTTCAGAGTTTTACGATCAGCTTGCGACCGACAGCGCCGCAAGTTTCTCGCTCGCCAAAAGCGACGGTGCAATTCTCGCGCGTCATCCGAGCCCGCCCGGAGACGTCACGCATTTCACGCCCGTTAGCGGATTTATGCTCAATGTCACCAGTCATCCCGAAGGTGGCATCGTTACCAGCAACAATTCGGTCGACGGCGTACAACGGCGTATCGCTTATCGCAAGCTCGGATATGCCGACTTGTATGTATCCGACGGAATAAAGACCGAGGCAGTTTACAACGGCTGGCTCCGCTTGATGGCGACCCATTTGATCTTTGGTATTCCGGCGACGCTCTTTCTCTTCATGCTTGTTTTGCTGACCATGCGGCGCACGCAGGCGTTTTATGCGGAAGCCGAACGGCGCGAAATGGCCGAACAAGCCCTCCGGCAATCGCAAAAGATGGAGGCCGTCGGGCAATTGACCGGCGGTGTCGCGCACGACTTCAACAATCTTCTCACGATTATCATCGGCAATCTTGGCATCGCAAAACGTGGGGTGGTCGAAGCGCGCGCGGAACGGGCTCTCAATAATGCGCTTGTGGGAGCGGAGCGCGCGGCACAATTAACCCAGCGGTTGCTGGCCTTCTCGCGCCGGCAGCCGCTTAATCCGCGCCTGATCGACATCAATAAACTGGTTGTCAGCATTTCCGATTTGCTGACCCGCACGCTTGGCGAAAATATCGAGCTCGAAACGATCAGCGGTGCAGGCCTCTGGAAAGTCGAGGCAGACGCGTCGGAACTGGAGTCGACGCTGCTCAACCTTGCCTTGAACGCACGCGATGCCATGCCCGAAGGCGGCAAGCTGACGATCGAAATCAGTAATGCCTATCTCGATGATGAATATTGCCGTCACCACGAAGGAATTCATCCTGGACAGTATGTTCTTGTTGCGGTCACCGACAGTGGCGCGGGCATGTCGCGCGAAACGATCGATCACGCATTCGAACCGTTTTTCACGACGAAGGAAGCCGGAAAAGGCACCGGGTTGGGACTGAGCCAGGTTTACGGCTTTATAAAACAGTCCGGAGGACACGTTAAAATTTACAGCGAGCCCGGCGAAGGCACCACGATCAAACTCTATCTGCCGCGCCGGGAAGGCGATGAGGCCGACATTTCCGGCGACAGCATCGAAGGGTCCGATCGCGGCCAGGGTGAGACGATCCTGATCGTCGAGGACGATGACGGGGTTCGCCAGTATGCGGCTGAAATACTGAGGGATTTGAACTACCAGATCATCGAGGCAAAAGATTCCGCCACCGCGCTGCGTCTGCTCGATGCAGAAAAGAACTTCGATTTGCTGCTGACGGACGTCGTATTGCCGGGCAAGAACGGTCGGGAGCTTGCCGACGAGGTCGAACGCCGGCGTCCCGATGCAAAGATTATTTTTATGACCGGTTATTCGCGCAACGCCATCGTTCACAACGGCCGTCTGGATGCCGGTACCGAACTCATCCCGAAGCCGCTGATCGAACGCACTCTGGCGAGAAAAATCCGCCAGGTGCTCGACGGCCGGTCAAGCGCGCAATAGTCGCGACCGCATGCCGTCGTTTCGTGCGGCGGTGCAGAATGCGTGGCCAAGGAACAAAACCCGCAAACGCCGCGTTTGACCTCGGGTGTCTGCGAGGAGGCGAGGATGCGATTTCTTCTTTTGATTATTCTGCTGTTGCTGTTGCTCGGCGCGTTGCCGACCTGGCCGTACAGCGCCGGGTGGGGCTACTACCCCTCCAGCGGACTCGGTCTGGTTCTGGTGATTGTGCTGATCCTGGCCTTGATGGGCCGCATTTAACGCAGCGTAGCGCCGGCTCTATTCCGTCTCCGAAGTGCCCGTGGGCTCCATCTTGTTGCGCAGCCGGTCGGTGCCTTTGATGGTGTCGACCACTGTGTGATAGGCGCTTGACACTTTTTGTCTCAGGCTTCGTGCCCGGCGGCTGCGAAGCTTTCTTTTTTTAGCAGTGGTCCTGGATTTTTTTCTTCGCTTGACGGCAGCAGACTTCCGCTTTTTTCGAGCCATAACGATCCCCCAATGTCTTTCGCTCTTGTAACTGCCACCATAGAGCGAACTAGCGCCGACAGGAAGGCGGGCTGCCAGCATCGCCTTGTCGCGGTATCTGCTGGATCGTGCCCGGCCTCAACTGCTAAGCATCCGTCCGGTGACAAACAATCCGGGAGGATCAGGTGCCCGCTTCACTTCAAGGCGAATTGCAGCCGACAATCTATCATTTCAAGCTTGGCGGCTTCGAAGTCGCCACCGTTCTGGATGCCAAGGCGATCCGCGAGGGAGTGCATCCGCATTACGGTGCCAATGCCTCGGTTGACGAAGTGCATGCGCTCGCACGCGCCAATAACATCGATACGCAGCGGTTCGAACATCCCAATATTCCGACACTGGTGAATACGGGCAAGCAACTGGTCCTGTTCGATACCGGCAATGGCGCGCTGCCGCGCGAATATGAACAACTCAGCAAACGGCTTCCGCCGGGGCGAACGGCGGAACGGCTGGCGGGCGCGGGTTACAGGCCTGAAGACATCGACGTCATTGTGCTCACGCACGGCCACCCCGACCATATTGGGGGGCTGACCGAAGGCGGAAAGCCCGTCTTCAAGAATGCACGCTATGTCTTTGGCGCTGCCGAGTTCGACTTCTGGAAGCGCGGCGAGAATGTGCGTGAGGCGCGCAAGTTCAATCGCGAGCTGTTCGTGAAGATCTGCCTGCCGCTGGCGGAGCGTTCAACGTTCATCAAGCCGGGTGACGAGGTTGTGCCGGGCATCACCGCCGTCGACGCCGCCGGGCATTCGCCCGGGCTGCTTGCGTTTCATATCGAGAGCGACGGCAAGCGTTTCATGATCACTGCCGACACCTGCACGCAATATGTCATGGCGGTGCAACGGCCCGAATGGCACTTCGAGATGGATGACGACAAGGACAAGGCCGTGGCCACGCGCAAGCGGATCCTGGATATGCTCGCGACCGACCGGCTGTTTCTCGCCAGCTTTCACATGCCGTTTCCCGGCATCGGCTACGTGGAGAAAGGGCAGGACGGCTACCGGTGGGTGCCGCACAGCTATCAGCTCAATCTGTAAGGCAAATGCGCGACGATGCTTATTGGCCGCCCCACTTGAACATCGGGGGTTTTTCCGGTTTGGGCTTGGGTTTGCCTTCGTCGCAGCGGCCGATGCGATCTTCCACGGCCTGTGCGGTCTTGTTGTCGAAGACAATGTAGTGGCAAAGCGTGCCGTCGCGTAGCGTGCGGGCAATGCGGCCTGTGCGTCCATCGGCGGTCAGCTCGTTCGAGCTGTCAGCACCGCGGATCGTGCCGATCACGATCACCGCACCGAGGAACAGGCTCGCTCCCGCCACTACGATGAAAAACGACGACACGGCGGCCGCACGCCAAAAATTCAGGCGCGCCTGCTGCGATCGATACAGATCGCGCCGGGCCTCATGCGTCTGCGATTTGCCGACGTCTGTCGTGAGATCGGGAAACACGCTCATGTTAAAATGCTTAACGGAAAAGCATTGATCACTTCTAAAGAGCTTGTTTCGGATTAGGGACGTGTGAGTAATTCGATCTCAGCACAGCAGTGCCGAGAGCCGGATTCAGGCCTTTTTCCGCGCATTCACCGCGATCGACAGCAGCATGCGCTGCGCGATTGCTTCCGCCAGCGGTGCGTTGCGCCGCATCTCAAGGGAAGCCTCGGCCAGCTGTTCCATGGCCCGGAGCAGCCGTGGCGGCGTCCAGCCGCGCAGCGCTTCGCCGACATGGCGCTCGCGGCTGAAATGGACAGGCGGTCCCGCGCGCTTCATGGCAAATTCGATCGAGTCGCCGCCGTCGATCGCCAGCTTCATCTTGTGCAAATTGGCCACCTGGCGGATCGCCGCCGAGACGATCGCCGCAGGCGATGAACCGGCGGCACGGGCCTTGCCAAATTCACTATCGACCTCACCGGTTCGCCCGGCAAAAACGGCATCGACAACGCCATCGAGCGCAACCTGCGATGCGTCAGCTACGACCGCCATTACGTCAGCCAGCTCGACGGTTTTTTGTCCCTGCGCATAAATGGCAAGTTTTCGTATTTCATTGCGCGACGCGAGGCGGTCGCCCCCGAGCAAGACCAGCAAAGCGGCGCGCGCGTCCTGTGCGATGGTCAGGTTTGCGGCCCGCATTTCCTCGTCGATCAGCTGGGCAAGCGCACGTTCGTTATCGGCATAACATGGAAGCGCAACCGCAACTTTCGCTTTCTCACAAAGCGCCCGCAGCGGCGCACTTTTGTTCAGATTGCCGGCTTCAATAATCACACGGCATTCGTTTGATGGCGAAGCGATCACGGTCTCGACTGCGGAGGCAATATTGCGCGCACCCGCTTTAACCAGAACGGCGCGCCGGCCGCCGAAGAGCGGAATTGTATGCGCTTCTTCCACAAGCCGGGCAGGATTTCCCGCGAGCTCATCGCCCTCGATGCGGGCCAGTGCGAACGGATCATTGGGGTCGTCGACGAATGCGCGCACCAACGCATCGACACGTTCGCGCACCAGGCCGGCGTCGGGGCCGAACACGAGGACGATCGGCTGTGCAGGATCCGGCTTTGCGATGAAACGATCGACGTCGGAGGATTTGATGGCGGTCATGAGGAAATATCCTACCTCATCCTGAGGTAGCGCACGAAATGCGCGTCTCGAAGGATGAAGTGGCCACAAGTACTCAGTGGCCTAAGTCGGATATATCCGACTTGGGCTGTTCGAGACGGCGCTTCGCGCCTCCTTACCATGAGGTCAATTGGGTGTTACGTACCCGCCACGAAATACGAGGCAAGCCGCGAGCGAATATTCTCAGCGATCTCTTTGGCGGCGCGGTTTTCGGCGTCACGCAGGCCGCGCTCACCCGCAAATCGCTGCTCCTGGCCCGGAATATTGTAAGAGACCCGCGCAAAAGTTTGGCCGCTGACGACGACTTTTCCAGTCGCGAGATCTGTCAGCGTATAGGTTCCGTCGATACCGTAATTGTTGACGTCCGGCCGCGCTGTGTTGATGTCGATGATCACCTGAAGCTGTGAGGCTGTGAGTTTCACGAGCAACCGGTGGGTCGGCGAAATGCCCCCGTTGCCGCCAGTGAGATCATAAATAAGTTCGTTGCGGACGCCGACGGTGACGCGGCTCAGCCTGCTGCCGCCGGGGGCGTCGATCGGTGCGACGTCGACCGCGCTCAATCGCGCGGGAAGACTGGCGCTGCCCGTCGTCGTTGTATGCTCGCCATAGAGCGGCTGGAAACAGCCGGCGGTGAGGCCGGCCAGCGCCAAAGCGCTGATAGCCTTGGCGCCGAAAACCCCGGTAAAGCGCTTCATGTCAGACCACGACATTGACGATCCTTTGCGGGACGACAATGACCTTTTTCGGGCTTTTGCCTTCCAGCGCCTTTTTTACCGCATCGAGAGCAAGAACGGCAGCCTCTATATCGGTATTTCCCGCATCGCGGGCCACCGTCACGTCGGCCCGCTTTTTCCCGTTGATCTGGACAGGCAGGGTGATGGTGCTTTCCACCAGCAGATCGGGCTCAACCCGCGGCCAGGCCTCGGTGGCGACGAGTGATTTGTGCCCAAGCGCCGCCCAGCACTCCTCGGCGAGATGCGGCATCATTGGGTGGAAAAGCTGCACTAGGATATCGCCGGCTTCGCGCAAGGCCCAGGACAAATCGCCGGGCGGTGCGGTTTCGACGGCGCCGATCGCATCGCTGAGCGCGTTGGCGAATTCATAAATGTGAGCGACGCAGCGGTTGAAGCGCAGTTTATCGATATCCTCGGAAACGTGGGCAAGGGCGCGGTGCGCGGCCTTGCGCACAATCAGAGCCTGTTCGCCGAACACTGAAGGCCGCGCCGCCGGCGCAGCGATGTCTGCGATTTCACCGACCAGCCGCCAGAGCCGCTGCACGAAACGCCAGGCGCCTTGCACGCCCTCTTCGGTCCAGATCACGTCGCGCTCGGGCGGAGAATCCGACAGCATGAACCAGCGCGCGGTGTCGGCGCCGTAAGCGGCGATGATGTCGTCGGGATCGATGGTGTTCTTCTTCGACTTCGACATTTTCTCGATCGAGCCGATTTCGATTGGCTCGCCGGTCGAAGCCAGCATTGCGCGCCTCGCCTCGCCCATCCCTTCGATCTTGACGTTGGCTGGCTCGACCCAGTCGCCGTTCTTTGCCCGATAGGTTTCGTGGACGACCATGCCTTGCGTAAATAGCCCCGCAAACGGCTCGTCTACGCCGGCGTGTCCGGTCTTATGCATCGCGCGCGTGAAGAAACGTGAATACAGCAAATGCAAAATCGCGTGCTCGATGCCGCCGATGTATTGATCGACCGGCAGCCATTCATCGACCACCTTGACGTCAGTAGGCGCGGTCCTAATCCATGGATCGGTGAAGCGCGCAAAGTACCACGATGAATCGACGAAGGTATCCATCGTGTCGGTTTCGCGCCGCGCGGGCCCGGCGCACTTCGGACATTTCACGTTTTTCCATGTCGGATGGTGGTCGAGCGGATTGCCCGGCCTGTCGAACGTGACATCCTCCGGCAGCGTGACGGGTAAGTCTTTTTCCGGCACCGGCACGACGCCGCACTTCGCACAATGGATGATCGGGATCGGGCAGCCCCAGTACCGTTGGCGCGAAATACCCCAGTCCCGCAGGCGATAGTTTACTTGTCGCTGCGCGACCGGCCGATTGCCCCGTGTGTCTTTTTCCAGACGTTTCGCGACCTCTTCCTTGGCTTCCTCGATCGTCATGCCATCGAGAAACCGCGAATTGATCATGCGGCCGTCGCCGTCATAAGCGACGTTGGTGATCACGAATGTTTTCGGATCCTGGCCCGGCGGGCAAACCACCGGCGTGTTGCCGAGTCCATATTTGTTGACGAAGTCGAGGTCGCGCTGATCGTGCGCCGGGCAGCCGAATATCGCGCCTGTGCCGTAGTCCATCAAAATGAAGTTGGCGACATAGACCGGCAATTTCCAGGTTGCATCGAACGGATGCACGGCCTTGATGCCGGTATCGAAGCCAAGTTTTTCCGCGGTGTCGATTTCCGCCTGCGCGGTGCCCATGCGGTGGCATTGCTCGATGAATTCGGCGAGCTTGGGGTTCTTTGCGGCGGCCGCCTGCGCGAGCGGATGGTCCGGCGACAGCGCCATGAACTTGGCGCCGAACAAAGTGTCCGGCCGTGTCGTGAAAATTTCGAGCTCGCTTTCTTTGTTGGGCGCCGTCGAAGGATCGAGCGCGAAGCGCAACAGCAAGCCTTCAGAGCGGCCAATCCAGTTCTTCTGCATCAGCCGCACTTTGTCCGGCCAGCGATCGAGCGTGTCGAGCGCCTTCAACAGGTCTTCGGAATAGTCGCTGATCTTGAAAAACCACTGCGTCAATTCGCGTTGTTCGACCACGGCGCCCGAGCGCCAGCCACGGCCATCGATCACCTGCTCATTTGCAAGCACAGTCTGATCGACCGGGTCCCAGTTCACTTTCGATTGTTTGCGCTCGACCAGCCCCGCGTTGAGAAAGTCGAGAAACATTTTCTGCTGATGCTTGTAGTAAGCGGGATCGCAGGTTGCGATCTCACGCGCCCAGTCAAGCGACAACCCCATCGACTGGAGCTGCGTCTTCATCGCCGCGATGTTGTCGTAGGTCCATGCCTTCGGATGCACCCTGCGGTCGATGGCGGCGTTCTCGGCCGGCATGCCGAAGGCATCCCAGCCCATGGGGTGGAGTACGGCATTGCCCATCGCGCGTTTGAAGCGCGCCACCACGTCGCCCATGGTGTAATTGCGCACGTGCCCCATGTGGATGCGGCCCGACGGGTAGGGGAACATCTCCAGCACGTAGTATTTCGGGCGCGGATCGTCGTTTTTTGTCGCGAAGATGCCGCGCTCCGCCCACGCCTTCTGCCAGCGGATCTCCGCCTCGCGGGCGTTGTAGCGCTCGGTTTTGCTCGAATCGGCGGTCATTTCCGGCTCTTTTTAGGGCGCGCGGAACTGACACGAAAGCGGCGAAAGGGTCAACCGGCGAACGGCCATTCGCGTGAAAACCGGAAGGGAACCAGCCGCTTGCCGCCCGGGTTAGCTCACCGGACCGGAGGTGCGCGATGGCGCAGTGGCGGACAGCGCCTTGACCGCCCAAAATTTAAGCGCTCAGCGTTTTCAGCTCAGTTCTTGGCAAGCGCACGGCGGATTGCGTCCAACAGCGCAGCAGCGTCGTAGGGCTTTTCAATCACCGGTGCTTGCGGAAATTGTTTGGCATGCAAGTCATCAACACGCATGCCGGTGAGGAATACGAACGGCGTGCCGTTTTCCGCAAGCAAACTTGCGACGCCGAGACTGGTGCGGTCCGGACCGCTGAGCTTCACATCGAGTACGGCAATATCGAAATTCGGTCCGTGACTCAGCTGCGCGACGGCTTCCGGCACGGTTGCGGCGCACGCCACGTGTGCGGCGCCGGCATTTTCGAGGATTTGCTGGATGTCGAGGGCGATCAGGAATTCGTCGTCGAGCACGAAGCAGCGTTTGCCGCTGAGCAAGGTATCCGACATAGCCGAGAAAGTTCTCCGAATGGAACTTTCTGTTGTGCGCCGAATTGTCCCCGGTAGCATTAAAAAAAGACATAGACCCGCAAAAAATCATGATTGGACCAATGATGTACGATGTCATTACGCTTGCACGCGGGCGATCGCTCTAAACCGCGCATGAATCTCCATGATTGTCGGAAACGGAAAGCCGAACGGGCAATATACGCCTTGCGAGCAATGTCCGCTGCGCAAGCGGCCGAGCTTGCGCGAATTCTCCGCTGAAGAACTTGCGTTTGTAAAAACGTTCAAGGTCGACGAACTGCGCGTCGATGCCGGCGCAAGCTTCCTGCGTGAGGGCATGCGCAGCGAGCATCTCTATACGGTGCTCAGCGGCTGGGCGTTCCGCTACAAGATGCTGGATGATGGCCGCCGCCAGATTCTCAATTATGCCTTGCCCGCGGATATGGTGGGCTTGCAAGGCGCCCTTATGAACGAGATGGAGCATTCCGTCGAAGCGCTGACGCCATTGGTGTTGTGCATATTCCCGCGTGCGAAATTATGGGACCTCTACAGCCGCATTCCCACATTGGCGTTCGACATCACATGGCTTGCGGCGCGCGAGGAACAGCTGATTGACGAGCACCTCGTCAGCCTCGGTCGCCGTACGGCGCTTGAACGCGCTGCGTACCTGCTTCTGCACCTGTTCACGCGCGCGGACGAAGCGGGACTCGTCAAGAATGGGGCCATCCAGTTTCCGTTCACCCAGCAACATCTCGCCGATACGCTTGGGATGTCGCTCGTGCATACCAACAAGACGCTCAAGCGCCTGTTCGTCAGCAAAGCGGTTCGCTGGAAGGATCGCATCTTTGAAATGGTCGACCGAGCGGCACTCGCCGGCATCGCCGGGAGTGACATAACGAGAGCTCGTGCGCGGCCGTTCATTTGAAGTAGCGGCGACTGTAGTGATGCGTTATAGGCAGGCATGGTCGCCGCCGATACAACAACCGGGCTCGAATTCGTCCGTGCAGAATTCGCGCGCGCTTGTCGTGATGCGAGGCGCGATCCGGGCGAGGTGACATTGGTTGCGGTATCAAAGACTTTTGATGCCAATGCCATTGAGCCGGTGATCGCCGCGGGTCAGCGCGTGTTCGGCGAAAATCGTGTGCAGGAGGCGAAAGCAAAGTGGCCGCGATTGCTTTCAAAGCAAACCGGCATCGAACTGCATCTCATCGGTCCATTGCAGTCGAACAAAGCGAAAGAGGCTGTGGCGCTTTTCGACGCGATTCATTCCGTCGATCGGACAAGTCTGTGCGAGGCCCTCGCGAAAGAAATCGAAAAGCAAAAGCGTCAGCCGGTTCTGTTCGTCGAGATTAACACCGGCGCCGAACCGCAAAAGGCAGGCGTCCTGCCGCAAGATGCCGATACATTTCTCACAGCGTGTGTCGACAAATACGGGCTGAAAATTTCCGGCTTGATGTGCATTCCGCCGCTAGACGAAGCCCCGGCGCCGCATTTTGCTCTCACAGCCACCATCGCCAGGCGCAATGGCCTGAAATTGTTGTCGATGGGCATGAGTGCGGACTTCGCCACGGCAATTGCGTTCGGCGCCACGCACATTCGCGTGGGCAGCGCGATTTTTGGGGCGCGGGAGAAGTGAGCCGCCTAGCGTTGACGTTGCAACGATGATGCAGGTGACGGCGTGATGCCTGGCTGGAGCGTGGGCGAGCCGGTTTCGAACGGATCCTCGTCTGCCGCTCGGTAGCCCATGGTTGCGCTGCGCCAGCGCTCAATGACCGAGGCGATAAGCTCGCGGCTCCCGTTGATGGCGGCATCCGAGCGGGTATTGCCGGTTGCGTCGCTGTTCGGCCGGAGTTCGGGCGGCAATTCGACGAAGCGCAAACGCGTTGGCAATGCGACTGCCGAACCGAACGCGAAAACCTCCCGAATTCCGAGTGACGGGATAAGCGACAGCAGGTTTGCGGCCGCATCGGAGACCGCGGACCGGACCAGGGCCTGGTCGCCATCGCTCGCAACCCGCATCACGAACATCGTGGAGCATTGTGAAATGAGTGTCGGGTCGGTTTCGGCTGGACGTTGTGTCACCAGGCCCAGGTACACTCCGTACTTGCGGCCTTCCTTGGCGATGCGCGAGAGCGCACGACGTGTCGGACCAAATCCGGTTTTCTTGTCGGCCGGTGCGTAACGGTGCGCTTCTTCGCAAACGAACAAAAGCGGTGCGACGCCATCACTCCATAAACCGAAGTCGAAGGCCATGCGGGACAGCACTGAGACCACCGAATCCACGACTTCTGCCGGGAAGCCCGCGAGTTGCATGATTGTCATCGGCTTGCCGTTCGGCGGCAGCCTGAACAGCAAACCGAGAATTTCCGCCATCGTGTCGCCGCCAATATTGGCGTTGTCGAACATGAATGTGTAGCGGGGATGATTGCGGAAGGTCTGAATGCGCGACATCAGCTTGTGATAGACGATGCGCGAACTGCGATTTTCGAGCTTGCCCATGCGTTCGTTAAGCAGGCTGATCAGATCCTCGATGCGATAGGGTACAGGCGTGTCGGCCGTGAAGGCAGTATCGCGCCGCTTGGCAAGCAGCCGATCAGCGTTGCCGTTGCGGGCCTGAACATAGGCAGCTTTGGCCAACGGGATGACTTCGGAAAGAATGTCGACTTCCTCGTCGACTCCAGGCCGCGCGCCGAAGAAGGCGTCGACCGTTTCTTCGAAATTGAACAGCCAGAACGGCAGGCGCAGGTTGCGCGGCGTGAGCACCTGGGCTTTGTCGCCGAAACAACGGGTATATTCATTATGCGGATCGATCAGAAAGATGCGCAGATTCGGTCGCGTCTCGAGAATCTGTTGCAGGATAATGGCGACTCCGCTCGATTTTCCAACCCCGGTGGCGCCCAAGATGGCGAAGTGGCGGCTCACCAGATTATCGATGTCGATGTGCACTCCGATATTGGAGCTCTGCTGCAGATTGCCGATATAGCCATGATCGGCGCCGGCCGCTCCATACATGAGGCGCAGTTCACGCTCACCGAGCATCAGCGCGCTATCGCCAATGTTGGGATATTCGATGACGCCGCGCTGGAATCGTGCCGCATCGGTGTCGGCCTGTTTAATTTCACCGATCAGATCGAGCCGCGCGACGGTGCGAAAATTTAACTGTGCAGGCGGCGCGGAGAATTGCTCGCCAATTTCGGTGATTAGCCCGACAATGACGGACGTACCCATAGTCAAGCCGATGAATTTGCCAACCGTGGCGCTTTCGCCGTTGTCCACTCGTTTTGATACTTCGACGGTGGCCTGTGCGCCGGTGACTGCGATCACGCGCCCGACCACATCGGACGTGGGTCGCACTGGCACGTTTGCGTTGTGTGCGCTTATTGTTTCCACGGAGGCTCCGGCATTGAATTATTGTTTCATTCGAAAAGTCATGCCGGACGTAGCACAAAGCGATTTTGGCTAAATTAATGTGCTAGATATATGCGGGCGGCGGCATCGCTATGCTTAATCAATGGTAGTCGGCAAAAGCCCCGCGGTCGCTAATGTTTACTCAACTACGAATTTCGTGTGTGGCCCAAGGTGTGCGAGCATCCGACGAAGTGTCGTGAGCTCAAGCGCAATGCAGCCGGCTGTCGGTGCAAAACCCTGCCGCGCCGCATGGATAAAGACAGCGCTACCGCGGCCCGCGATGCGCGGCCGGGTGTTGTGGTCGATCTCGATAATGAAATCGTAGAGATTGTCTTTGCGCGCGAGACGGTCGGCGCTCGCGGTAGCTGATACTCTGACTGGCTGATTGTAGTGGCGATCGGCAGGATCTTCGCACCAACCGTCGACCTGCGTTATTCGTTTCACCGGCAACGAAGTGGCCGGACGCGGATGCCTGTCGGCCCGCCACCATAATCGCCGCAGCCGGAAGCAGCCACGCGGCGTGCCGCCGTCGCCCTCACGCTTGTTGGCTTTGATGCCACCGCGGCCTAGTGCCACCGGCAGGACGAGGGGGCCCGCGATGAGCCAGCCACGCCGAGAATCACCCGGCTTTCGGCGTACAGTAATTCGGGATAAAGATCGTTTTTGCATTACTGGCACTATCGTGAACCGAGCCCTAAATGCCAGTTCCCGCTTGCTCTTTTACCCCTGAATGTTCTACTTCGCGACTATGGCGAGGGGCGCGCCCGTGTCCTTGATGGGGCCTTTGGACGATGGCGAATAAACGCACGATTCTGATCGTTGACGACGACACCGAGCTGCGCGAAGCCCTGGTCGAGCAATTGGCATTGCACGAGGAATTCGACGCCACTGCCGTCGACAGCGGCACAAAAGGCGTGCAGGTGGCCAAGAACGGCCAAGTCGACCTGGTGATCATGGACGTTGGTCTGCCGGACGTCGACGGTCGTGAAGCAGTGCGCATCCTGCGCAAAAACGGCTTCAAGGCACCGATTATCATGCTCACCGGCCACGATACCGATTCCGACACTATTCTTGGTCTCGAATCGGGCGCGAACGATTACATTGCCAAGCCATTCCGCTTTGCAGTGCTGCTGGCGCGTATCCGTGCCCAGCTTCGGCAACATGAAGCAAGTGAAGACGCCGTATTCGCGATCGGGCCATACACATTCCGACCGAGTTCGAAGCTGCTGCTGAGTCCCAAAGGCAGCAAGGTTCGTCTCACCGAAAAAGAAACGGCCATCCTTCGCTATCTTTACCGCGCCGGGCAGAAGCCGGTATCGCGCGAGACGCTGCTGCAAGAAGTGTGGGGTTACAATTCAGGCGTCACGACGCATACGCTTGAAACTCACATTTATCGTTTGAGGCAAAAAGTCGAAAAGGATGCTGCTGCGCCGGCGATCTTGGTGACAGAAGCCGGCGGCTATAAGCTGGTGCCGTGAAAACATTGCGCGGCCTTGAGCGGTTGATCCTCGTAATACGAGAGCGGCAATAAGACGATGGGACTCGAAGACGACATCGCCTTCTTCGAGCAAGTGCCGCCGTTGGCGGCGCTTGGCAAACAGGCGTTGCGAATTCTCGCCATAGGAGCCGAAACGCGTCATTTGCAAAGTGGAGCGGTGCTTTTCTATGCCGGCGAACTTGCTGATGGCGGCTATGTCGTGCAGGAGGGCTCGCTGCTGCTTGAGCCTGGCACGCTTTCGGAAGGTAAGGAAATTACCGTCGGTCCTGGCACACTGGTCGGAGAGCTCGCGCTTCTTACAAATACAGTTTGCCAGGCAACGGCAATCGCGAAAGAACCAACGGTGGTCGTTCGCATCCCACGCAATCTGTTCCGGAAAATGCTGGAAGGCTATCCGGCCGCCGCGGAACTATTGCGCGAAAGCATGAGCCAGCGCTTGCAGACCTGGTCGAAGGAACTGACCGGCGTGAAGCGTGCACTTGAGGCGGGTGACAAGCACTAACCGTTCAAAAAGATTCAGAGTTCGATTGTCGCCGTCACCGGAACATGGTCGGACGGCCGCTCGGCACCACGATAATCCTTGGCGATTTTGATTGCCGATACGCGGTCCGCGAGTGCATCGGATGTCCAGATGTGGTCGAGTCTGCGGCCGCGATCGGCCGCGCGCCAATTGTCCATCGCGCGGTAACTCCACCACGTATAGAGCTTTTCGGGTTCCGGCGTGTGCACGCGCATGCTGTCGATCCAGCCGCCGGATTCCCGGGCGGCGACAAGTTTCTCGCACTCGACCGGAGTGTGAGAGACGACCTTGATCATTTGCTTGTGGCTCCAGACATCGTGCTCGAGCGGCGCAACATTAAGGTCGCCGACGAGAATCGCGCGCTGCGACTTATCTGGTCGCAGTCCAGCATGTGCGCGCATTTCGTCGAGAAAATCGAGCTTGTGCTGGAATTTCGGATTGATGTCGGGGTCCGGTTCGTCACCGCCGGCAGGCACGTAAAAATTATGCAGCATGATTTGATTTTTCAGTTTTGCCCGCTCGCCCAGAACGATCGAGATATGGCGGCAATCGGTCTTGCCGCAGAAACTTTGAATATCGATTTGCTCGAACGGCACGCGTGAGAGCACTGCGACGCCGTGATAGCCTTTTTGCCCATTGAGCGCCGCGTACTCGTAGCCGAGCCGTTTGAAGCGTTTCAGCGGAAACGCGTCGTCGGGGCATTTCGTCTCTTGCAGACAGAGCACATCCGGCCGCGCGCTTTTTAAAAACTTGGCGACCAGATCGATGCGCAGGCGGACCGAGTTGATGTTCCAGGTAGTGATTTTAAAAGCCATGGACGATAACATATGACCTTCACGACGAACTTTCCATTCGTCATGACCGGCCTGGACCAGGCCATCCACTTCTTAATTTGCTGCAAAGACGTCATGCCCGTCACAAGACCGGGCATGACGAGGGTCGAAGCTGTAGAATCAATTATGATAGCGCGTGTAGTCGATCTTGAAGAGCGAAGGATCGGGTCGCTTGCTGGTATCGAGGTTGTATACCGCGACCGTCGTGTCATAGCCCTGCGGATCGGTCACCGTCCATTGCTTGAGTTGCATGTCCTTGGCGCTGAACATGATCATCAGCCGGCTGGTGCCCACGATGCCGTTTTTTTCCTCGACCACCACGGTCACGAAGACATCGTCGGCATAGACCGCAACCAGATGCGTGTCCTTCGTCAGATCGACATGGTCGGCGAGCAGAAATCGCAGCGGCGTCTGCGACAAAGGATAAACATCTTGCGTCGCCAGCCGGCGATCGCGAACCACGACCGACGAGCCATCGGCGATCAGCTGTATCGGGCTCGGGTCGTCATACTCGAAGCGAACTTTCCCAGGTTTGGAAATAAAGAAATCGCCCTGCGTTCGGCCGCCGTCCGGACCGATCTGGATGAAATTTCCGGTCAGTACCTGCACACCAGAGAGATAGCCATTAACGCGCTCGATGATGGCTCGCTGCTGGGGGTTAAGTGTGCCGGCGGGATCCGCCTTGCCGAGCAGCGCGGCGAACGGATTGGTCACCGGATTGGGCATTTGCGGCCCTGATGCCGCCTGCGCGCGCGCGTTCATCGCCTGCGCCGGGATTGCAGCTCTGGTGGCGACGGATCCGGTTAAGTTGGGTTGGGGTTGCGTGGTCGGCCGGGGAGGCGGCAGCGGGACCGTCTGGGCCAAACCGGGGTAAGAAAGGCAGGTCAACAGCACGGCAAATGCCAGTCTGTGGCTAATTCGCCGATTGTGCTGTCCCGACATCACGTTCTCCGCCTCGCGCCCCGAGGTATCTCGATAGGTCCTATATGGGCTGGCTGTGGCGA
>JBATYN010000084.1:0-4266 GCA_049674125.1 Pseudolabrys sp.
AGTCCGGATAACCCGTTGCCGCCCGGTGTTAGGCAAAATGTCGCGAACCTCGGCCTTTTCGTTTTCAATCACACGTTGGCAATCATGGCCAACCCGCGGCCTGAAAGCCTCGGTTCGCTGATCACAATCAATCGCGAGTTGGCCGCTGGATTGCTCGGCCGCTCCTAAGCGGCACCCCGTCAAATATTGAATTCAAAAGACCGCGGCCTCGCCGCGGTCTTTTGAATTTATTGGCGATACACTGGAATATGGCGTACCAGCGTCTAAGGCTTGAGATAGTTTACCAGGCTGGTCTGGAACAGCATCGAGGTAACCTGCAACGAAGCCTGCATGCGCGTTTGAAGCGTCAGCAGCTGCGCGCCAACATCCTCATTCGACACGCCATCGATTTGCTGCAGAAAATCATTGAGCGTCGAACTGGTCTGCTGATGGCGAGCCTTGGCCGCAGTTAGCGAAGTCTGTGCACTGGCAAGATCGGTTTCGATATCCGCAATGCTCTGGGTACCGGTCGCACCCAGATTAACGGTCAGGCGTTGGTCGAGAGCGCTGCTGAGACCAACGCCATTGGGATTCGTCGGTGTAATCGATACGGCGGCCAGAGTGGCGAGGTTTTGCACCAAATTGCGAATTGCATCTTCATTGGCGCGCGCGCCGTACGAAACAGACAGCGACTGGTCGATACGCGCGGTTGCTGTCGAGCGAGCGGGATCGGTGCCGGTTTCACCCGTATACCAAATCACGGTGTTGCTCGCAGTGCCAGGAGTCATGCTTGTCGCAGCATAGAATGGTGGTGATCCAGCCACGCGCTGAGGCGGATTGTTGGCATCGGCGTTGAAAAAATCATTGGATGCCGCAACAGCTGATGCGGCGGTTAGTGCGGTGCCGCCAAGTTTGCCCAATGCGGTGGTGAGGGCTGCTTGGAAATTGGTCGCCGTGTCGGTCGGCGTCGCGCCAACGGTGAATTGGTTGGTGCCCGGCGGAGAATTTGCCGTAGCTGTCAACGTGAGGTTCTCACTGGTGCCGTCTGGCAGATTGAGGCGCAACGTGACTGTTTCGCCGGGGTTCGGAACGGCAGAGAAGTCGATACCCATCGAGGCCGGCGAACCGCTCGGCGCCGACACGGTGGCGCCGGCCGCGTTCGTGGTAATGGACGCCAGTTTGAACCCAAACGGAGATGTTGAATCTTCCGTCAGCGACACTGAGGTCGGGCTCGGCGCACCAATCACCAGCCGCCCGAGTCCGTCGGCGCCAAGGTCCGCCTGGTTGCGCTCAGCAATGAGCTGTTTGAGGCCAGCGCGCGAGCCATCACCATTGAGAATATGATCGAGCGTTTCCACTGCCGGCTGGTCGGTGGCGCGGCCAGAGAATAGATAACGATTGCCAGCCTGGCTATTCAGCAATCCAAGTACTTCATCGAGCGATGATTGGGCGGTCTGCTGCGCTACGCCCGCTCCGCTACCATCGCTGACACCATTAGCCTGCACCATCGCCGATTTCACCGTGCTGGTGATATCGGTCATGTTGCTTAGCGCGGTGTTCATGAGATTGATGCGCGTCATTACATTGTCGATCGTGTCGTCATACCCGCCAATCTGCGACAGTTGCGCATTCAGACTTACGGTGACGCCGCGATCGAGCCCAAGTCCCGCATAAGTTGCGGATTTCTGGCCGGAACTAAGTTGGCGCTGCAAATCGTCAAACTGCGCGCGCATCTGCGTCAGTTGCTGGATGGCAAGTTGCGATTGGACTCCGATCGACGAGACACTCATGCCGTCCTCACATCTGGATCAGGGCGTCGAACATATCCTTCACCGCCGACAATACGCGTGCGTTGGCAGAGTATGAATTCTGCAATGTGAGCAGGTTTGCCATCTCCTGATCAACATTGACGCCCGACGTGTCGTTGAATCGCTGCTGAAGTGAATTCAGCACCACATCCTGGCCTTGCTTGAGATTGTCCGCCGAGGTCGCTGCCTCGCCTTGTTGACTTATGACCTGGCGCAGATAGGTGGTGAGCGATCCAGTAAACGGTGCAGTAACCGTACCGATACCCGTATTTGGCGAAAACGTCAGCGACGCGTTTGTGAGCTGCTGCAACAGGAAGTCCGGCCGCGTGCTGTCGCCGGCGGCGGTACCAGCTTGGAAAGCGACGAGAGTAGATGGGTCCGCTGCGACCGCGGGGTTGACGGCAATGCGACCCGCTAAGCCAAGGCTTTCCAAACCATTTCCGGTGATCGCCCCTGTATAGGGAGACGATCCGTCGGTAAACAACGGGAATTCCGCGCTGCCGCCAGCAAGTGTGGTGGCTGTCGAGGTGGCCGAGACCGAATTCACGGCCGTGTTGCCGGAGCCGTCGTCGAGGACTTCGAGAGTGGTCGCCGCCGGGTTTGAAGCTATCATCCCGGTGCCGGTGAATGCGGTGTTGATCTGTGCAATTACCGAGCCCATGCCGCCCGAAAAATCGATGCCGAATACGGTGTCGTTCGGGGCAGAAGTCGCGGTATTTGAAAGTGGCAGAGCCGCAGGATCATCGACACGCATTAATGTGATGGTGTGCGGCGTATTGGTTAAAGTGTCCGTATAATTGACCGTGATTGAGTTGCCGGCGGACAGGCTGCCGACATCGACTTTAAAACCATTTTGCGGCATCGCAGACACCGGGGTGCCCGCTGTTGTCTTGTCCGAAACCGCGGACGCCAAACCGGCTGCAAGGGCGTCGAGTTGATTTTGCGCCTGCACGAGATCTTGATCGCGCATCTGCAGGTAAGCCGCGATGGTTCCGGAACGGATCGCGTGATCTTGAATCAAGTCAACCGGAGCGCCGTCCGGTGGAATGAGCGTTATTGTACCGACTCCGCGCTGCGTAGGGTCCGCACTCCATTGCGATGCCGGCGTGATGGTGCCCACCGCATCAAAGGTTAATTTCGCCGCTTGCGTACCGACCAGCTGGGTGCCGGAACTTGTAAAGATGTTTACCTGGCTGCGATCTCCCTGCACGACGTTGATGTCCATCAGCTTCGACAACTGATCGATATAGGCGTCTCGCTGGTCCATCAAAGTTGCAGTGGCGCTATCTCCTGGCGTAGAGGCAGCAATCTGCTGATTGAGCGCCGCGATTTGGCTCATCGCACCGTTGGCTTGGTTGACTGCGTCGGCAATCCCAAGCTCCGCATTGGCACGCAAGCTCTGAACGCTGTTGCTCAGCTGATTGAGTTGCTGCGTCAATAGTTGCGCACTGCTAATGACCGCACTGCGCGCGCTTGGATCATCTGGACTGGTCGAGAGCGATTGAACGGCGGTCGTAAAATTGTTGTACACCGACTCCAGTGCGGTACTTGCTCCCGGCTGGCCATAGATGTCCTGCAATTGCGAGTACATATCCGCGCGCGTATCGGCGTAGGAAGCGCCAGCGTTTTCGACCCGTAACTGCCGCTGTACGTAAAGATCAATTTCACGTTGGATATCGCTGACCCGGACGCCAACGCTCGTGTTGCCACCCGTCGCGATTTGATTCACGACCTTACGGGTGTAGCCCGGGGTGTCGGCATTGGCGACGTTCGCCGCAACCATCGCAATATTGGCCTGCGTGACCTGCAGGCCTGAGAGGGCGGAATTGAGCGCTTGTGTCAGACTCATATTCCGGCCTCGACCACTCTGCGATTATGTCCGGCGCTCACGGACGACTATCGAATGACATTCAGCAGATCTTGCGACATCTGATTTGCCGTCGTGATCACCTTGGTGTTCGCGGAATAGGCCTGCTGCGTAACAATCAACTTGGTGAATTCAGTCGCGATGTCGGTATTCGAGGCCTCCAGCGACTGTCCGACGATTTTGCCGGACGAACCTGCGAGCGCCGGCCCTGAAGCATCCGTCAATTGATAGGCGCCGCCGTCGAGGCTCTTGAGGTTGTCCGGGCTATTGAAGTGGACCAGCGGGACTTGAGCCAACGCAACATTTTGTCCGTTAGAGAAAGTTCCGATGATATCTCCAGCGTCGCTCACCGCGATTGAGTTCAGCTGACCGGCGGCGTAACCGTTTTGTTGCAAGTTGTTGACTGTAGCCGCGCCGCTTGTATTGGCGAATTGTGTGATCCCGCCCGTGGGACTTTTTATCATTATATTGCCCAGCGAGGTACCGTTGATCGTGACACCGGTGAGCGGGATCGTGGTGACGGGTGGATTCAACTGACCGGTCGTGCCGTCAAACGTAAAGTTGATCCCGGCATTTTGCCACGCGACCGTGGCCCCCGTCGCGGTTGAGTCT
>JBATYN010000085.1:0-5961 GCA_049674125.1 Pseudolabrys sp.
CGGGCGCAACGCGGCGAACTTGACGACGATCATCCGGAAAAACGGCGCATGTCTTTGATGCAGAGACTTGCTTCGGTCGGGCTTGGGCGGCGAGCCGAGGCGGACGCGCCAGCAGCCCCGCCGATGCCTCGCCAGGCGCGAGCGATGCCCCAGTTTGAGCGGCCGCCTCAGCGTCCGTCGGCCCGCCATCCAGAGGGCCGGCCGGCCGAGCCTGTGTCAGAATATGCGCGCCGGGCAGCTCCCCAGGGCATAGACCCCCATGGGCGCTCCGCGCCTGTGCATAATTCGGCCGAGGAGGACCAACTCGACATTCCGGCGTTCCTTCGCCGTCAGGCCAACTAAGCATGGATCCAGCGTTCAGTGGCCCCGCTTCCGGTTCGGGAGCGGGGCCATTGACTGACGGGCCGTGATCGAAGCTAACATACTGAAATAAAACATGATTTCCACGCGCGGGGATCGTTGACTAAGCTTGGCAGCCGACCGGGTTTGTGGCGCTCGATCAATCCGCTGGACGGTCAAATTTTGGGCAGGGCGGGCGCCGCAGCCCCGCAATTGCGGCGAAAAAGAGTAACAGTTGGTAAGAAAGCGTGAGTTGGAGAAGGCGGTCGCAATAGCCTAAGTTTCAGGGACGAAAGGGACTTTCCGAGTCCCAGGGGATTGCCGCCGCAACTACTAAGGCGGTTTCGACTGAAGGCAAAAATGTGGCCCTCTAGGGGCCTTGGGGATGGGGCCGCACGGCACTTAAACGGGCCGGCGGAAGTTGGGTAGATGAAGGGCGCTAAGCAAACAACGCTACGCCACCAGGTTGCCGTCTCCGGCATGGGTGTCCATTCGGGACTCCCGGTTACACTCACACTTCATCCTGCTGACGACGACAGCGGAATCATTTTCCAGCGCATCGCGGCTGACGGCTCGATCGAGCGCGAGATTCGCGCCGACGTGCGCGCGGTTACCGCGACCGAATTCGCGACTGTCCTTGGCGACGCCAAGGGCCCGCTTTGCTCTACCGCCGAACACCTGCTTGCAGCCTTGCGGGGTCTCTATGTCGACAACGTGGTCGTCGAGATCGACGGGCCCGAAGTGCCGATCATGGATGGGAGCGCCGCCGCTTTTGTGGATGCAATCGACCAGGCCGGCCTCACCTCGCGGGCTTTGCCACGCCGCTATATTGAGGTGGTCAAGCCCGTCTCGGTTTCCAAAGATGGCGCGTATGGCGAGCTGCGGCCGTACCAGCACGGTTTTCGCGTCGAAGCCGAAATCGATTTTGAACATCCGTTGATCGGCAAGCAGGCACTTTCGCTCGACATCGAACCTGACACGTTCCGCCGCGAGATTGCACGCGCCCGGACTTTCGGTTTCATGCGCGATGTCGCCAAATTGTGGAGCGCAGGTTATGCGCTCGGCGCTTCGTTCGAGAACACTCTGGTGGTGAGCGAAGATCGTGTACTCAACCCCGAGGGTTTGCGCTTCGCCGACGAATTCGTTCGCCATAAGGTGCTCGATGCCATTGGCGATTTAGCGCTCGCGGGTCAACCACTACTTGCAGCTTACAGAACCGTCCGCGGCGGCCATAAGCTCAATCATGCTGTGCTATCCGCGCTGATGGCCGATCCAAGCGCTTGGCGCGTGATTGAGGCAGCGGCTGAACCGGCCCGTCGCGTGCGTGGCCACGCGAACGTCTTTACCGGCCAAGTGGCTCCGGCCTATGGGCCGGAAGTATCCTGAAAACCTCAGGATTTTGCCTTAACCTTCGCCTTAATCCGGGCCGAATGTCGGCTTAGTCGCATGGCGATATCGCGTGTTTTCAGATAAACCGACGCGGGTGGCCGCGCTTTTTACAGGCGTTTGCGAAGCCGACTATTGGGGAACAGCACGTTCGCGTGGATGAGTTCGAGTTCAAGATATACATGGCCAAGCACATCGTGCCCGAGAACGCCGCAGGGATGAGGGTGGCTCGAAAATCGGCAGGCTGGACGCGTTTGGCGCGCGCTCTGGCTATCGGATTGCTGGCGGCAAGTCTCGGTGCGTGCAGCAGCTTCGATTTTTTCAGCAAGAAGGACGATACGCCGCCCGACGAGCCAGCTGACCGGCTCTACAATGAAGGGCTTTATCTTCTCAACGCCAAGAAAGATCCGAAGGAAGCGGTCAAGAAGTTCGAAGAGGTCGACCGTCAACATCCGTATTCGGAATGGGCACGCAAAGCTCTCATCATGTCGTCTTACGCGTACTACCAGGCTGGCGATTATGATGACTGCGTGAATTCAGCCAAACGCTACATCACGCTGCACCCTGGCAGTGCCGATGCCGCTTACGCGCAATTTTTGATTGGCTCATCTTATTTCGACGAGATCCCCGATATTACGCGCGATCAGGCGCGGACGGAAAAGGCGCTTGCCGCGCTTGATGAAGTCATCCGGAAGTATCCAACCAGCGAATATTCAAACAGCGCCAAGCAGAAGATAGAAATCGCCCGGGACCAGCTTGCCGGCAAGGAAATGGAGACGGGGCGCTACTATCTGCAAAAAAAGGATTACACCGGCGCTATCAACCGCTTCAAAGTTGTCGTCACCAAATACCAGACAACGCGCCATGTCGAAGAAGCGCTTATGCGGTTGACCGAAGCCTATATGGCGCTCGGGATCGTTGAGGAGGCTCAGACGGCGGCCGCTGTGCTCGGCCACAACTTTCCTGATAGCAGTTGGTACAAGCACGCCTACGCCCTCGTGAAGACCAGTGGCGGCGCCGAGCCCACTGAAAACAAAGGCTCCTGGATCAGCAAGGCGTTCAAGAAGGTCGGGCTAGGCTAGACCTTACCGTACGGGTTCACAGCGTAGCGGCTCGCCCCAGCACAAGCCTTGTGCCCGCCATTGGCGTCTTTAATGATAGAGAATCTATAAGACGTGGATGCCCGGAACGCGTCCGGGCGCGACGAAGCTTTGGACTGTGGGCCATGCTCTCCCGACTTTCGATCCGCGATATTGTCCTGATAGACCGGCTCGATATTGATTTTGCCGATGGCCTTGCCGTGCTCACGGGAGAGACCGGCGCCGGGAAATCGATTCTGCTCGATGCTTTCGCGCTGGCTTTGGGAGGGCGCGGCGATCAAGCGCTGGTAAGGCAGGGCGTCGAACTGGGCCAGGTGACCGCTGTATTCGATGTCGCACGCGACCATCCCGCGCGCGCGTTACTCAAGGCTGACGACATAGCGGCCGAGGACGAACTGATTCTGCGCCGCGTGCAGCTTGCTGACGGTCGCACTCGCGCATTCATCAACGATCAGCCGGTGAGCGTCCAAGTGCTCAAGCTGCTGGGGGCCGCACTGGTCGAGATCCACGGCCAGCACGATGAGCGGGCACTTGTCGACGCTGGAACACATCGCCGGCTGCTGGACGCCTTTGGAGGGCTCGAGGACCAGGCAGAGAAGGTGGCAACGCTGTGGGAAGCCCGGCGCGAAGCGCACGCCGCTGCCAACGCCTATCGTGCCGAGGTCGACCGCGCCAAACGTGAGGGCGAGTGGCTGCGCCATGCGGTCGATGAACTTAACAAGCTCGCGCCACAGGCTGGCGAAGAGACAGCGCTGGCCGAGCGGCGGACCTCGATGATGCAGGCGGAGAAAGTGGCTGAAGACTTGCGCGACGCCCACGATGTAATCGCCGGCCCCAATTCTACCGTACCCGCTTTGTCGGGCGTGATCCGGCGGCTGGAACGGCGCACCACGCAGGCCCCAGGCCTTGTTGAACCGACCGTAAAAGCGCTCGATGCGGCGCTGGCCGCATTGGATGAAACCAGAAACCATCTCGAAGCGGCTTTGCGCACCGCCGACTTCGATCCGGCCGAACTCGAACGCATTGAGGAGCGGCTCTTCGCACTCCGCGCTGCTGGCCGAAAATACAACGTTCCAGTCGATGTGCTCGCAGCGCTGGCACACAAGTACAATGCCGAAATTGCGTTGATCGATGCTGGTGAGGAAAAACTCAAAGCCCTACTGGCAGCAGCGGCGCAGGCTGAAGCCACCTACCGTGAGGCAGCGCAGACGCTTTCGCAGGCACGCGGCAAAGCTGCGAACGCACTCGACAGGGCCGTCAACGGCGAGCTCAAGCCGCTCAAGCTGGAACGGGCGAAGTTTTCTACCCAGGTCGAGAGCGACGTGGACGCCGCCGGACCAAACGGTATCGACCGGGTGGAGTTCTGGGTGCAAACCAACCCCGGCACGCGCGCCGGGCCGCTCATGAAGGTTGCATCCGGCGGCGAGCTGGCTCGCTTCCTGCTTGCTTTGAAGGTCGTATTAGCCGACCGCGGCTCGGCTCCAACGCTCGTATTTGATGAGATCGACACGGGCGTAGGCGGTGCGGTTGCCGACGCCATCGGCATGCGGCTGGCCAAGCTGGGACGCGGGGTCCAGGTGCTTGCCGTAACGCACGCGCCCCAGGTAGCAGCGCGCGCTGACCGGCATTATCTCATCAGCAAGGATACGCTGGAAAAAGGAAAACGGGTGGCCACGCGCGTTACTGAACTGGCATCAGAACGTCGACGTGAGGAAATTGCTCGCATGCTTGCGGGCGCCGAAATCACCAAGGAAGCGCGCGCCGCAGCCGAACGGCTGATTAAGGCGGCGAGCTGATATAGTGCCGGCATGGCCAGTCATGACGCGTCAAAGGTCAAACCTGCCGACCTCACCGAGCCGCAAGCCAACGCCGAGCTGAAACGGCTGGCGGCCGAGCTCGCTGCGCACGACAAGCGGTACTATCAGCAGGACGCACCAAGCGTTAGCGACGCCGAATACGACTCGTTGCGTCAGCGCAATACTGCGATTGAAACACGTTTCCCCGAATTGATCCGTTCTGATTCGCCTTCACGCCGCGTGGGGGCGGCGCCGACCGGAAAGTTCAAGAAAGTCCGGCACGCGGTGCCGATGCTGTCGCTCGACAACGCGTTTGCCGATCAGGACGTGGTCGATTTCGTCGCTCGCATCCGTCGCTTCTTGAAATTAGACGAGGACGAAAAGCTTGCGTTTAGCGCTGAACCCAAGATCGACGGGCTTTCGATGTCGCTGCGCTATGAGAAAGGCGAACTCATCACGGCGGCTACGCGCGGCGATGGCGCTGAAGGCGAAGACGTCACTGCCAATATTCGCACCCTGAGGGATGTGCCGCACAGGCTCAAAGGCAAAAACATCCCAGCGGTCTGCGAGGTGCGAGGCGAGGTCTACATGACCAAGAGCGGCTTCCTCACGCTCAATAAACGTCAGGCCGAGGCCGGTGAGCAAACATTCGTCAATCCGCGCAATTCTGCTGCGGGTTCGTTACGCCAGAAGGACCCGACAATTACTGCCACGCGCCCGCTGGGTTTTTTCGCTTATGCCTGGGGCGAAATGAGCAAGATGCCGGCCGAATCGCAGTCCAGCATGATCAGATGGTTTGAGACCTGCGGCTTCAAGACCAATCCACTCACTAAAGTTTGCCATTCCACCGAAGATCTCATCGCCTTTCATCGCGAGATTGAAGAGAAGCGGGCAAAGCTCGATTACGATATCGATGGCGTTGTCTACAAGGTGGACCGTATCGATTGGCAAGAACGGCTCGGGTTTGTCTCGCGCACTCCGCGGTGGGCAATTGCGCATAAATTTCCGGCGGAACGGGCGATCACGACACTCAAGGATATTGAAATTCAGGTGGGGCGCACCGGCGCGCTCACGCCGGTCGGCAAACTGGAACCGGTTGGGGTCGGTGGTGTCATCGTGCAGAACGTCACGCTGCACAACGAGGATTATATCAAAGCTATCGGTGGCGATGGCGAGCAATTGCGTGAAGGCCGCGATATTCGCATCGGCGATACCATCGTCATCCAGCGCGCCGGCGACGTCATTCCGCAAGTTGTCGACGTCGTCATCGACAAGCGTCCGAAGGATGCCAAGCCCTATCATTTTCCGAAGAAGTGCCCTTGTTATCTGCACACCGATAT
>JBATYN010000086.1:0-16244 GCA_049674125.1 Pseudolabrys sp.
TGATGGGGCTGGTCAATCGCGTGCTGTCAGATTCCGAGCTTGAAAACTACGTCAAGGAATATGCCGAGACGATCGGGGCCAACGCACCGATGACGGTCGACTCCGTCAAATTCATTGTCGGCCAAGCCGTAGCCGATGAAAGCAAGCGCAATTTGAAGAAATGCGACGAGTTGGTGCAAGCCTGCTTTGCCAGCAACGATTATAAGGAAGGTCGCAAGGCATTCATGGAGAAACGCAAGCCGGCGTTCACCGGCTCATAAGCCATACAAAATACAGCCGCGCCAAGCGGCGAGTTCAGGGAGGAAGCGCGTGGCGGCCGTTGAGTTACGAGGTTTGACCAAGCGTTATGGTCACGTCGCGGTTGTCGACGACGTTTCGCTCACAATTGAGCATGGCCATCTGGTTTGTCTGTTGGGCCCTTCGGGTTGCGGGAAAACGACGACGCTGCGGCTTATTGCCGGTTTCGTCGAGCCGGACGAAGGCGAAATTCGCGTCGGTGACAAGCTGGTTTCCTCGCCGGCCAACACGTTGCCGCCCGAACGGCGCAATATGTCGATGATCTTTCAGAGTTACGCATTGTGGCCGCATATGACGGTCGCTGAGAACATCGTCTATGGCCTCAAGCTCCGGAAGTTGGATCGCAATACGATTGCCAAGAAATTAGACGCCATTCTCTCCACGACGAAACTTGCGCCGCTGGCGCAACGCTATCCGGGTGAATTGTCGGGTGGCCAGCAGCAACGTGTGGCGCTCGCCCGCGCGTTGATCGTCGATCCGGAGACGCTATTGCTCGACGAGCCGCTTTCCAACCTTGATGCGAATTTGCGAGAGGAAATGCGTTTCGAGGTACGGCGTTTGCACGATGCTTACCGCTACACCACGGTTTATGTCACTCATGATCAATCGGAGGCGATGACAACCGCCGATCTCATTTGCGTTATGAACGCCGGGAAAATCGAGCAATCGGGCAGCCCTGAGGATATCTATGACCGCCCGCGCTCGGAATTCGTTGCGCGCTTTATCGGATCGAGCAATGTCATCAAAGGTAAAGGTCTCGACGCTTCCCACGTCGATCTCGCTGGTACCGCATTGCGCTGTGTCGGTGAGAAAATAAGTTCCGGCGCGCCAACGCCGGTATCCATTCGTCCACACGACATCGCAATTTTCTCATCTCAAAAGCAGGACGAGAACATCGTGCCGGCGACGGTCGTGCGTCAGGTCTTTCTGGGAGGCACCCGAGATTATATGGTCGAAACTAGAGACGGCACGCAAATGCGCGTGCTGACCAATGCGGGCGAGAACATCCCGCAAGGTAGCGCCGTCTGGCTGCACTTGCCGCCCGAGCGTTGCCGTGCGCTAAGCGGCTAACAATAAGGCGGGGCGACGCAATAAAAGTTATGGAGGATACGCTGATGAAGGGCTCAAGCGTTTCACGTCGCGATGTATTGGTCGGCTCAAGCGCGCTTGCCGTGGGCGCCGCTTTTTCGACCAAGGTTATGTCGGCTGCACCCCCGGCGAGTGCCATCACGCCGGAGCTGATCGAGGCGGCGAAGAAGGAAGGTAAGGTTGTTTGGTACACATCGGTCGATCTGCCGCTCGCGGAAAAAATCGCAAAATCGTTTGAAGCAAAATTTCCCGGTGTGGCGGCACGCGTCGAACGTTCGGGAGCCGAACGCGTGTTTCAGCGGATCGGCCAGGAATATGGCAGCAACATCCATGCCTGCGACGTCGTCAATTCGTCGGACGCCGCACATTCGATCGTCTGGAAGAAACAAGGGCTGCTGGAAGCCTTCGTTCCCGAAGACGTCGCCAAGTTCTATCCGGTCGAGCACAAGGATCCGGACGGGATGTTCGCGAGCTTCCGGGTTTGGGTATCGATCATTGCCTACAACACCGACCTGGTGAAAAAGGAAGAGGCGCCGAAAAGCTTTGCCGATCTGCTTGATCCGAAGTGGAAGGGCAAGATCGTCAAGGCGCATCCTGGTTACAGCGGGACTATCATGACCGCGACGTATCAGATGCAGCGCGATCTCGGCTGGGGTTTCTTCGAGAAACTTGCCGCGCAGAACATCATGCAGGTCCAGTCATCGGCCGATCCGCCGAAGCGTCTGGCGCTCGGCGAGCGAGCGGTGATGGCCGATGGCAATGAGTACAATATCTTCCAGATCAGCGAGAAGGGTGGGCCGGTTGCGCCAGTCTATGCCACCGAGGGTTCGCCGTTAATCGTCGGGCCGACCGGCATGTTCAAGGCCGCGCCAAATCCGAACGCTGCCAAGCTGTTTACGGCCTATAGTTTTACGCCGGAATGCCAGCAGCTGATCATCGACGTTGGTGGCTTGCGGTCCATGCATCCGCAAACCAAGGAAAAGCCCGGCCGCACGCCGTTTAAGGACATCAAGGTGATGAAGGATGATCCTGCCGCGGTCGAAAAAATGAGCGACGAAATCAAGTTGCGTTACGTCAAGATCTTCCACGTCTAGTCGAGCCGTTACGACAGTCGGACGCGGCAGTATAAGCTGCCGCGTCATTAGTGAAATCTGGTGCCATGACCATCGCCTTGCCTGCGCGCGCGGAACGTCGCTTTGGGATCGATGTCTCGAAGCCGGTCCTCTATTCATTTGCCGTTATTTTGTGCGCGCTGATCGTGCTGCCCATGTCGTGGCTGCTGCTGTACAGCCTGACTGATGCCAAAGGCGCTTTCACGCTTGCCAATTTTTATCGGCTGTTCACCGAGTCGTCATTTATCGATCCGCTGGTCACGACCTTTATCCTCGCTACCTCATCGGCTTTCATATGCTGCGCGGTGGCGGCTCCAATGGGATGGCTGGTGGCGCGCACGGACTTGCCGTTCGGCGGACTGATCCGTGCACTGGTCACCGCTTCGTTTGTGACGCCGCCATTTCTCGGCGCAATTGCTTGGGAGTTACTGGCGGCGCCCAACAGCGGTTTGTTGAACAAGCTCGCGCGCGAGTGGTTTGGCATGGCGACGGATGAGCATCTCTTCAATATCTACACGTTGACCGGGATCATCTTCGTGATCTCCTGTTATACGTTTCCGTACGTGTTTGTGCTGGTCGCCAATTCGCTCGATCGTACGCCGGGTGAGCTCGAGGACGCTTCGTCAATTCTCGGCGGGGGACGTTGGTACACCGCGCGGCGCATCACTATTCCGCTGGTGATGCCCGCATTGCTTGCCGGCGCGCTGGTGGCCTTCCTGCAGGCAATGACTCTGTTCGGCTCACCTGCAATTCTTGCGTTGCCAGCCGGTTTTCACACGATGACCACCAAAATCTGGAGCCTGTTCCAGTTTCCCCCGAAGCCCGAGCTTGCGGCCGCTGCATCGCTTCCACTCCTCGTGCTCACTGTCATTCTTCTACGCGCCGAGAATATGATTCTTGGCCGCCGTGGCTATTCGGTGGTGGGCGGAAAATACGGCGCGCCGCGATTGATTCCACTGCACCGCTGGCGCTGGCCGGCTTTCGCGCTGTGCATCGTCGTGTTGCTAAACCCGGTATTTTTGCCATATGCCGCGCTGTTCAATGCCGCTTTCTCGCCGGTCGCCAGCACCTTATTGACCATCCATAATTTTACGCTGCAGAACATCAACTTTGTCCTGTTCGAATTGTCGGCGGCATCGCTCGCGCTCAAGAACACCGTGATCCTCGGCACCGCCACCGCCACAATCGGCACCGCGATTGCGCTGGTGATCGCTTACGTGACTGCGCGTCAGGCAGTTGCCGGCTGGCGCGTCCTCGGCTTTCTCGCCACTGCGCCGATTGCCATTCCGGGTATCGTGCTCGGCGTCGGCCTGTTCCTGAGCTATACACGGCCACCATTCGTTCTCTATGGCACCTTGTGGATCCTGCTGATCGCGTTCGTCACCATCGCGTTGCCGTCGGCCTATCAACAACTGCAGGCGGCATTCCGCACAATCCATCCGGAGCTGGAGGATGCGAGCCGCATTCTCGGCGCGACGCGGCTGCGTTCGTTATGGCAGATTACCGCGCCGCTCCTACGCACTGGTGTGATTGCAACCTGGTGCTTCGTTTTCGTTGGGGTGATGCGTGAATTGTCGGCGGCGATTATTCTGTTCACCTCGGAAACCAAGGTTGTCTCGGTATTGATCTACGATCTCAACGAAAGCGGCGATCTCGGTGCTATCTCGGTGATAGGTCTCGGCATGTTGTTAATCACCTTCGCCGTGGTGATCGCCGTCAATCGGATTCCCGGCTTCGGTAACGTGCGCTTCCGCACCTGATATCCATGACAGCAAAACTTCCTGCCACTGCGGTTGCCGAGGTCCTTGCCGGACATATCGCCGCGCTTCGCGCAGACAAGCTGCCGCCGGCTGTACGTCAAAAATGCGAGGACCTGGTTGTTGATGTTGCCGGGCTCTGCGTTACTGCGCGCAACGAGGACTACATCAAAAGCACGCTTGCCGGCTGTGACGACGAGGGACCCTGCACCGCGATAGGCCACACCCGCACATTCAGCTCAACAAGCGCTGCGTTTATCAATGGCACTGCTGCGCACGGAGAGGATTTCGACGATACGTTCGAAGGCGGCCCGGTTCATGCGGGTGCGGTCATCATCCCGGCCGTGCTCGCGGCCTGCGAGCGCCACAGGCCAGACGGCCGTGCCGCGGTCTTGGGTATTGCGGTTGGCACAGAAGTCATGTGCCGTCTTAGCACGGTGGCACCGAAGGCCGTACACAAGGCCGGCTTCCATCCGACCGCCATTTTTGGCGTTATGGGGGCAGCGGCCGGAGTGGGCGCTGCACTCGGTCTCAACGCCAAACAGATCGTCGATGCGCTTGGCAATGCGGGAAGCTTTGCCGGCGGTATCATCGAGTATCTCGCTGAGGGCGCGTGGACAAAGCGGCTGCATCCAGGATGGGCCGCGCAGTCCGGCATCCGTGCCGCACTTCTTGCACGCGCTGGCTTCCTGGGGCCCCGCACGGTTTTTGAAGGCGTGCACGGGCTGTTCCACGGTTTCGCACACACGACGCAAGGTGACTTTGACGCACTCATTGGTGACTTCGGCAAGCGCTGGGTGACCGAGACGCTGGCATTCAAACCCTATCCGTGCGGGACGATGGCGCACCCTTACATCGACTGTGCCAAGCGGTTGGCCGCGCGCGGTATTAAGCCAGACGATATAAGAGAGCTGATCTGCGAAGTCGGCGAGGGGACCGTTCACCGCCTATGGGAGCCGCTTGCCGATAAGCAGCGGCCCCCGAACGGCTATGCGGCGAAATTCTCAACCCCATTTTTGCTTGCCACTGGTTTCGTCCACGGTGGTGTCGGGCTCGATGCCTTCACGGAAGCTGCAGTACGCGATAAGGACGTGCTCGCACTGTCGTCGAAAGTCCGTTACGTAATCGATCCGGCCAATCCATATCCCAACAATTTCACTGGTCACATCCGTGCGGCGCTCAATGACGGCCGCGTCATCGAAGAACGTCAACCGCATTTTCGCGGCGGCGCGCACGAACCGCTCACACGCGCCGACATCGAGGAAAAATTCATGCTCAACGTTCGCCATGGCGGTTGGGACGGCAAGCGCGCCGCTGAGGCTCTTAAACTATTATCGAAGCTTTATGGCGGAAAAATAGATCTGTCGTTTTTACAAGGATAATCGGGGGTCATGGCCGACAACAAGGAGCTCACCGGCAAAGTTGCTGTCGTTACAGGCGCCGGCCGCAATATTGGCCGTGCAATCGCGTTAGCGCTCGCACATGCGGGGGCCGCCGTCGTCATCAATGTCCGGTCGAACAAGGCCGAAGCTGACGGAGTTGTCCGAGAGATTGAAACAGCTGGCGGCAAGGCGGTTGCCGTTCTCGGCGATGTCGGCGAAGAGAAGACCTCTGTAGCGCTTGCCGATGCTGCCCTTAAGTACTTTGGTCGAATCGATTTCCTCATCAACAATGCCGCCCTTCGCCGCGAGAAACCAATCGACCAAATGAGTTACGCAGAATGGCGTGAGGTAATGGATGTTATTCTCGACGGCACATTTCGGTGCGTGCATGCTTGCTTGCCGGCGATGAAGAAAAATGGCGGCAGCATTATCAATATCGGTGGGATGAGCGCGCACATCGGTTCGAAAGATAGGGCACACGTGATCACTGCAAAGTCCGCGCTGGTTGGCTTTTCACGTGCACTTGCCCATGACCTTGCCGCCAATAAAATCACCGCCAATTGTGTGGTGCCGGGGGCAATCGATACGACGCGGCCGGCATCGTCGCAGAATCCGGCGCATCACCTCACTCACGGGACAATCACCGGCGAGCGCGGCAAATCGGAAGATGTGGCAGCGATGGTGCGCTATTTGTGCGGGCCGGGTGGACGATACGTCACCGGGCAGACGATTCACGTGAGCGGTGGTGCCTATCTGGGCTCATAGCGGCAATGTTTTGTGCGGCGAAGTAGGGTGGTCGCGCCGGCTCTTAAATGCTAATGCATGTTCCAACGGGTGTTCCGGATTAGAACGAGGTTCCTATGTATTCCGAGCTGGCTCTCTATGTTGACGGCAAATGGCTCAACGGCGAAGGCCGCAATGGCGAAGACGTAATTAATCCGGCGACTGGCAAGGTGCTGGCGCATCTTCCGCACGCCAGCAAGTCTGATCTCGATGCCGCGCTGAGCGCAGCCGAGAAGGGCTTGGCAGTTTGGAAGGCAACCTCGGCTTATGACCGCGCCAAGATCTTGCGCAAGGCCGCCGATCTGTTGCGCGAGCGCCACGAACACGTCTCCAAAGTGATGACTCAGGAGCAGGGCAAGGTCTACCCGGAGTCGCGCATGGAAGTGCTCACCAGCGCCGACATCATCGACTGGTACGCTGAGGAAGGCCGCAGGGCCTACGGCCGCATTGTGCCGGGACGGCAGAAGGGCGTGCGTCAGATCGTATTGCAGGAGCCGGTTGGCGTCGTCGCAGCGTTCACGCCGTGGAATTTCCCGACACTGACGCCGGTGCGCAAGATCGCAGGCGCACTCGCCGCCGGTTGCTCGATCATCATCAAGGCTTCTGAAGAAACACCGGGCGGCTGCGTTGAGCTGGTCAGGTGCTTTGCCGACGCAGGCTTGCCGGCAGGAGTACTCAATCTGGTGTTCGGAGTGCCTGCCACCGTTTCCGAGCATTTGATTCCGGCCAAAGCCGTAAAGAAAATTTCATTTACCGGCTCAATTCCGGTCGGCAAACATCTCGCTGCCCTAGCTGCGAAGGGAATGAAGAAAGCGACGATGGAACTCGGCGGCCATTCGCCAGTCATCGTATTCGCCGACGCTGACCCTGAAAAAGCCGCTGATACCATCGCGGCGTTCAAATATCGTAACGCTGGGCAAGTCTGTATTTCGCCGACACGCTTCTACGTGCAGGAGCAGTCCTACAGCAAATTTCTCGCGCGCTTCACCGAATACGCCAAGGGCATCAAGATGGGCGACGGCATGGAAAAGGGCATCACCATGGGTCCGCTTGCCAATCCACGCCGGCTCGACGCTATGGAATCATTCGTGAATGACGCGAAAAGTCGCGGCGGCAAGATTGCGACCGGTGGTTCGCGCCACGGCAACCAAGGATTCTTCTTTCAGCCGACGGTGATTACCGACATTCCCGATGATGCCAAGATCATGACAGAAGAGCCGTTCGGCCCTATTGCACCGATTGTGCCATTCAAGACCTTCGACGAAGTGGTCGAGCGTGCAAATTCGCTACCCTTCGGGCTCGCGGCCTATGCGTTCACTTCGTCGGTCGCAACGGCAACTGCGATCGGGGATTCGATCCAGTCCGGCATGGTTGGGGTGAATAGCATTGCCATTTCCACGCCCGAGACACCATTCGGCGGCATCAAGGAGTCGGGCTATGGCTCCGAAGGTGGAATGGAAGGTCTGCAGGCCTACCTGAACACGAAGTTCATCTCTCAGGCTTGAGAGCGTCTCCGCTTATTTCCGCGCGAGCGGATATCCAGGCTTGCGCTTTGGGTCCGCGCTTTTACAAGGGCGAGCGGTTTACTTGCTGGCCATCGCCTTCTGACATGCTTCCCACACCTTCGCTGGCGTGGCCGGCATGTCCATGTGATTGGCGGCACCATTGGGAATTGCATTTGAGATTGCGTTCATCACGGCCGCGATCGCTGCCGTGGTCCCGGCCTCGCCGGTGCCTTTGACACCGAGCGGATTGCTCTTGGCCGGCGCCGCGCGCAACGCCTCGCGCAGTTCGACCGGCATGGTGTGCGCGTGCGGCATGCCGTAATCCATGAACGAGCCACTTACCAGCTGCCCGCTGGTGGAATCGTAAACCGCATTTTCGACCAGCGCTTGGCCCAAGCCCTGCGCAAGCGAGCCGTGCACTTGGCCCTCGACGATCGTCGTGTCGAGCGGATTGCCGCAATCATCCACCGCCGTGTAGGTGACGAGTTCAACGTGGCCGGTGTCGGGATCGATTTCCACCTCGGCGATGTGACAGCCGTTGGGGAAGGTGAGGGGCGTGTCGGCCTTATCCTTGGTGTCCAGGCTCTCGCCTGTCTCTTTGGCCCGCTGCGCGGTCTCGAACAGTGAAATCTTGCGGTCGGTGCCGACCACTTCGAATTGACCGTTGCGGTACTGGATATCCTGCTCGGACGCCTCGAGCAGTGACGATGCGATCTTCCTGCCCTTGGCCAACATCACGTCGGCCGTATGTATTATGGCATTGCCGGCGCACATCGCCGAGCGCGAGCCGACCGAGGCGTTGCCGGTCAACCCCAACGCGGTGTCGCCGTGCCGGTGCTCGATTTTGCCGGCGTCGATTCCGAGCTTGTTTGCGAGAAGGCGCCCGAAGACGGTGGCGTGGCTCTGTCCGGTCGACTGAACGTTGCAGCCGAGGATCAGCGTGTCGCCACCGGGGAACGCGACCAACGCTTGCTCCGTCGGCGTTGCGCCGGAATGCTCCAGCATGCACGAGATCCCGATGCCGCGGAATTTTTTACGGCGTAATGCTTCACGCTTGCGCTTGCTGAAATTGGCGTAATCGGAAAGTTCCAGGGCCTGCTCGACGATGCCGGGGAAATCGCCGCTGTCGTAAGTGTTGATTGGCGTCTTGAACGGCATCGCCGACGGCGGAATGAGGTTCTTTCTGCGGAGCCGCAACGCATCCATGTCAATCACGCGGGCGGCTTCCTCGACCACGCGCTCGAGCGCGTAGTTCGCTTCTGGCCGTCCGGCACCGCGATAGGGAGCGATCGGCACTCTGTTGCTGAAGTAGCAGGCGACCGAAACATCGACCTTCGGAATCCGGTACATGCCAGGCAGGCAGCGTGCGAAATTGTTGGTGTTGATGTTAATGCCCGCATTCGCCACATAGGCGCCCTGATTGCACACATGGCGGACGCGCAAAGCGAGAAACTTCCCCTTGTCGTCGAGTGCTAGTTCGGCGTCGGTGACGGCGTCGCGTGCCTGCGCGTCGCTGATGAATGCCTCCGAACGCGTCGATTGCCAGTGCACTGGCCGGCCAATTTTGCGCGCGGCCACCAGCAGCGCAATGTATTCCGGATAGCAGGTTGTCTTCATGCCGAATGCGCCACCGACATCCCGGGTGATCACCCGCAATTTCTCATTTGGTATGCCCATGATGGAGGCCGCCTGCGCGCGCATCCCGTCGGCGCTCTGCGAGCAGGCATATAGTGTGTAGCTCTCGCTTGCGGCGTCGTATTGTCCGGTGGCACCGCGCGTCTCGAGCGAAGCAACCACCATGCGCTGGTTGACGACACGCACGCGGGCCACGTGCGGCGCGTCTTTGATGATCTGGGCGACCTCGCGCTCGTTTTCCTCACTCGGCACCGGCCCAGGCCAATCGACGCAGAGGTTACCGGGCGCGTCGGGATGCAATTGCGTTGCCGCTTTCATGGCCGTTTCGAGATCGACCACCGGTGCGAGCTCCTCGTATTGCACCTGCACGAGGTCAGCGGCGTCCTGCGCGGCGGCGTAGCTTCCTGCCACCACCATCGCGACGGGGTCGCCGACATGCATGGCCTTCTCCGCCAACGCCGGGCGGAACGCCATGACCATCTTGGCCCCGCCGCGTCCCACCACCGGTGGATGGCGCGAGATATTGCCGATGCCGGCTGCCTTAATGTCTTCGGCTGTGAGTACCGCCAGCACGTCCTCCGCTTTGCGCACTTCGTCTGCGTTTAGCGACAACACCTTCGCGTGTGCGTGCGGTGAGCGCACAAAGGCGGCATAGGCGGTGTTAGGCAATCGCGGGTCGTCCATGAAACGGCCACTGCCGCGTACCAGAGCATCGTCTTCGACGCGTAGCGTGTGTTTCGTGTGGCCTGAGCTTGCGGTCATGGAATGTCCAGATTGCGCTTGCGGGCCCCGTTTATAGCCGAAAGGACAGGCTGCAACAGGGGCTTGCGCCAATGCTCCGGCTGCGGCACTCAGGCGCTCCCTGCCGCGGCATGCGGTGGCTTTCGGGTGGTGAAATGAGCAACGTGCGAACGATTGTTACCCATACCCATGTGTTGACCGAGGAAACCGCCGCACTCCTGCGCAAGGAAGCGCCCAAGGTGCCAGTGACCATTACGCCAATCGACAAGGATTCGGCGACGCTCGACGTTGGCGGGGTGGCCTATCGGCCGTACCCGCGCGGCGGCTTCGATATTGCTCACCGCCTGCGCGACATGGATGAGGCCGGCGTCGACGTGCAGGTGCTCTCCGCTACGCCGCAGACTTACCTTTACAATCAGGAGGCCGCCCTCGGTGTCGTCACCGCAGGAATTCAGAACGATCAGATCGCCAAGCTCGTCAAAGAGAACCCGCAGCGATTTATGGGCATCGCGACGTTGCCAATGCAGGCGCCGGACAAAGCGGCAGATGAACTTCGGCGCGCGATGACCAAACTCGGCCTGCGCGGCACGATGTTCGCGTCCAATATTATGGGCAAGAATTTGGACGATCCAGGTTTCGAGCCACTGTGGGCGACCGCCGAAGAGCTCGGCGCTTTCGTCTTCGTGCACCCGAACAATGTTGCCGGTGCCGACCGCATGAAGTCATACTATCTGAACAATTTGATCGGAAATCCGCTCGACACCACGATCGGCGCGGCTTGTCTCTATTTCGGAGGCGTTCTTGATCGCCACCCCAAGCTTACGGTCATTCTCGCGCACGGCGGCGGCTTTACGCCCTATCAGGCGGCGCGCTGGGAGCACGGCTGGCAGGTACGGCCCGAGCCGAAGAAAAACATTTCGAAACAGCCGATGAACATCGCGAAACGCTTTTACTACGACACTATTTTGCATTCGGCGCCGGTACTGGAATTCATGATCGGCCATGTTGGTGCCGAACGTGTGATGCTCGGGAGCGACTATCCTTACGACATGGGCATGTTGGACTGCGTGAAGCACGTGCGTTCCCTCAAGATCTCCAACGCTGATAAAGCGACCATTCTGGGGTCGCGCGCCGAAAAATTGCTGTCGGGGAAATCATGAACATTCAGCCCGCCAAAGCCAGCCGGGTTCCTACGGCCGCTGTCACCGCCCTGATCGTTGATGCGATGATCAAGGCCGGCGTAGCGAAAGGTGATGCCGCAAAAATTGCAGACTTGATGCTGGAGGCCGACCTTATAGGCGCCGATGCACACGGTGTATTTCGCCTGACACAATATGTGCAACGGCTAAAGCTTGGCTCGACCAATCCGCGTCCGAATATCAAGGTCAATCGCACCGCCCCCGCGACCGCATTGGTCGACGGCGACAATGGCATGGGCCATTTGGTGGTCGCGCGCGCGGCGGAAACCGCCATCGAACTCGCGCGCGAATGCGGCGTTGCTTGGGTCGGCTGCCGCATGTCGGGACATGCTGGCGCTGCCGGAGTCTATGCAGCCCTGCCGTTGAAGGCTGACATGGTCGGGCTTTATTCAGCAGTCGCGAACGCTAATCATATGCCGCTTGCCGGCGGAGCCGATCCGGTGCTTGGCACCAATCCACTTGCGATCGCAATTCCCGCCGGCAAAGAGCCACCGGTGGTGCTCGATATTGCGACCTCGATCGTCTCCTACGGCACGATTAAAAACCACCGCCTGCAAAACAAGCCGCTGCAAAATGGCTGGATGATCGATCCGAAGACCGGCGAAGCGGTGCTCGATCCACACAAGAGCGCTGAAGCACTGCTGTTACCAATGGCTGGTTATAAGGGCGCGGGACTTGCGCTGACCTTTGGGTTGCTCGCTGGCACTCTTAATGGTGCGCTGTTTGGCCGCGACTGTGTCGACTTCAACGCCGAACCGGACAAAGTCACCAATACAGGGCAGTTTGTCGTTGCACTGGATCCGAGCCGCTTCCAGCCAATCGAGCATTTTAAAGCGGAGGTGGATCGGCACATCCGCGAGCTTCGCAGCACGAAACCGTTGCCCGGACAGAGCGTGCGGCTGCCAGGAGAGCAGCGGGCGCAGCGTCGCGACGACCGTCTGCGCAACGGACTACCGCTCGCGCCTGAGCTTTTGTCACAGCTCGACAAGCTCGCTGCTGAATTATCAATCAAGCCACTGCGCGAGCGTGCGTAGGGGACAACCCTGGGCCATCACATAACTGCCGTATTTTTGGTGCTCTAGGGACAAATCGAGTAAAGCGCTGTTCATTACGCGGACCGTGCCCGTCGGCGCGAGCCGGGTGATGGCGTTTTGACGCAAACGAATTGTCGATACAAATCAATGAAGCTGATTGATAGGCAAGAGCTGGTGATGGGGGCAAAAAAGAAAATCGCCCATATCGCCCTTTTATTCATGTGCGGAAGTATTTTGTCCGCGGTGCCTCTTTACGGCGTCTCGAGCGAAAACACGTTTGATCGAATCCAGGCCGGCGAGTGGGTTATCGCGTCGATGTATTGGGAAGACAAACTTGTTTCGACGGGCAAGAGCTTCAATCCCATCGGATGGCATGCCGCCCACAAGACATTGCCGATTGGCACGTTGATCCGGGTGTCCAATCCCAAGAACCATCGGTCGATCAATGTAACGATCAATGACAGGGGACCGTTCGCACCGAACCGGGATCTGGATCTAAGCCTGGGTGCCGGCACATTGCTGGGCCTTCAGGGGCTGGGCACCGTTTACATGGAAGTCCTGTCGATCCCGCCGATAAACAATATGCGCCGGCCAGTCGTCGAAAGCTTGTTTGCGGTCAACGACGCGAACGCTAACTGTGCGGGTGTCGCCGCCTGTTAGGCCCGCCGACGACGATGGTCATTGACCCGCGCGCCCCGGAAATGCCCCGCGCTGGCGCAGAAACATGGTTAATGTTCCATTAACCTAAAAAGGTAAACGGCATTTAAGGATTCCTACCAATTTGTTAACTTTTGGTGGTGTTTAGGGCGGGGCGAGATTGCGCTCAGTGCGGCCCTTGAATTGCGGCCATCGCCTGCCGATCGGCCGGCGGCGAATCCGCAAAGTCCCGCCGCAACGCATCCAGTCCTGTCCGGGCTCGCTCGTTTGCGCGATTCAAACGCAGACGCGCGTTGCTGTTTGTGGATGAAGGAGCGGCTCGGTGACGGCAGGAATCTTGATCAGCGGCCAGACGCGGGGCGATTGGGTGGAATTCAACGCGGCCGGCTCGTGGACCGCCGAATATGCCGGCGCAATCGAACCCCAGGTCGACGCCGCAACAAGTTCCGTAACCGCGCGCAGCATTGCTATTAACATGAATCGTATCGAGTATCTCGATACGTACGGTGCGTGGCTGATCGAACGCGCTCTGCGCATTTGGACGAAACAGGGCCGCGAGGCGCGTCTCGTCGGACTGCGCGAAGACTACCGGGGTCTCTTCGAGAAAGTGCACGCCGGTACGCAGTCACTGGCACCGGCGCCGCGCGGACCCAACAGCATCATTGCGACGCTGGAAAGCGTCGGCATGACCATGGCGGCAGCCGGCGCGGATCTTGTTTTGCTCGCCCAGATGCTCGGCTCACTCATGGTCGCGATGGGACGCGTATTTTTGCGGCCGACGACCTTTCGTTTTACTTCAATGATCAACCAGCTTGAGCGTGTTGGCTGGCGAGCGGTGCCAATCATCCTGCTGATAACCGTGCTGATCGGTGCCATTCTCGCACAGCAAGGCATTTTCCATTTCCGCAAATTCGGCGCTGACATCTATGTCATCGACATGGTTGGCGTGCTGGTGCTGCGCGAAGTCGGTGTGCTCATTGTTTGCATCATGGTGGCCGGCCGCTCCGGCAGCTCCTATACAGCCGAACTCGGCGCCATGCGCATGCGCGAAGAAGTCGACGCGCTGCGCACCATGGGCTTTGATCCCGTAGAAGTGCTTATCCTTCCGCGCATCCTCGCCTTGGTGATTGCGGTTCCGATCCTGACGTTTCTCGGGTCAATGGCCGCGCTCTATGGCGGCGGCCTGGTGTCATGGCTTTACGGCGGCATTCAGCCAGAGGTCTTTTTGACGCGGCTGCAGGAAGCAGTCTCGATGAACACGTTCGAGGTGGGCATGATCAAAGCGCCATTCATGGCGCTGGTTATCGGCGTTGTTGCCTGCGTCGAAGGGCTGCAGGTACAGGGCAGTGCCGAGTCGCTCGGTGAGCAGACCACAAATTCCGTGGTCAAATCGATCTTTCTGGTCATCGTGCTCGACGGCATTTTCGCCATGTTTTTTGCATCGATCGGGATGTGACATGGCAAAAGATCGTACAGCGCCTGTTATCGAAGTGCGTGACTTGGTGGTCGATCTAAAAGGCAATCGCGTCCTCAACGGTGTCACGCTTGATGTTTATCGCGGCGAGATTTTAGGATTCGTCGGTGCTTCGGGCGCCGGCAAGTCGGTTCTTACGCGCACGATCCTCGGTCTTTTGCCAAAGCACGAGGGACGGATTGACGTTTTCGGGGTCAATCTTGATCAAGCCGGCGAAGTGCAGCGTCAAGAGATTGAGCGGCGCTGGGGCATTCTGTTCCAGCAAGGCGCGCTGTTCTCCTCGCTGAGCGTCGGAGAAAACGTGGAATTTCCCATACGAGAATATCTCGACATTTCGGAAAAGCTCATGACCGAAATCGCCATCACGAAACTGGAAATGGTCGGCCTGAAGCCGGATGTCTATCGTAAATTCCCTTCGGAGCTTTCGGGCGGAATGATCAAGCGCGTCGCACTTGCGCGCGCGCTGGCTCTCGATCCGGAGATTCTCTTTCTCGACGAGCCGACCTCGGGCCTCGATCCGATCAGCGCTGGCGATTTCGATCAACTGATCCTGACGTTGCAGCAGACCTCAGCCATGGCGGTTTTCATGGTTACGCACGACCTTGATAGTTTACATACGATCTGCGACCGCATTGCCGTTCTCGGCGAGGGCAAGATTATCGCAGCCGGCAATATGGATACGATGTTGGCGTCGCAGCATCCTTGGTTGAGGGCTTATTTCCACGGCGTACGAGCGCGAGCAGGCTTGCAAGCGGCAGCAAGGAACTAACGGAGTGGAGTGATGGAGAGAAAAGCGCACTACGCATTGATCGGGTTGTTCACGTTCGCCGTGGTCGCGGGCGCATTTGGCTTCATTTTCTGGCTGCACCACTCGTCCGGTAAGAAGCAAGCCGTTGCCTATCGCGTGATTTTCGACAGTTCGGTGTCGGGGTTGCAGGTGGGCGGCAACGTTCTTTTCAACGGCATTCGCGTCGGTGAGGTAACCACTCTTCGCCTCGATCCCGACAAGCCCTCGCAAGTTGTGGCGATGCTGGCGGTCAACAAATCCACGCCCATCCGATCCGATACCCGGGTGGGGCTCGAGTTTGCTGGCCTTACTGGTGTTGCCTCGGTATCGCTCAAAGGTGTTTCGGCGACTACGCCCCTCATCGAGCGAGAGGAAGGCGAACCGCCGACCTTGAAGGCCGATCCCAGTGCGAGCCAGGATATGATGCAGGCCGCGCGGGAAGTGCTCAACAAAGCGGAAGAAGTGATCGCAGCCAATCAGGAAGCGCTTCATCAGGCGATTACAGATATTGCCTCGTTTAGCGCATCGCTCGCGCGCAACACCAGCAATGTCGATTCCATCATGAACAACGCGCGCGAGACTGCGAGTAACGCCAAGGAGGCAACGGCCACGGCTCGCATCTTCATCGAAAATCTCGACAAGCGCACGGACGAAATTACGATTGGCGTGAATAGGTTGACCAGCACCGCGACGAAGCAAGTCGAACTTGCCGGCAAGGCGATCACCGACCTTGCGCATAATCCGCAGCGGTTCCTGTTCGGGGGTAGCGGTAGCCCGCCGCCGGAGCAGCGG
>JBATYN010000087.1:0-2028 GCA_049674125.1 Pseudolabrys sp.
TATGGCGAGCATCTTGGCCAAGGTGTTCGATGTCGCCAAGGCCGGCCAGCCGGTACGGCTGTTTAAATCGCATCGCGAAGGCATCGCGGATGGCGACCAGCGGCGCGATTTCATTTACGTCGACGACACTATTTCCGTGCTGCGCTGGTTTCTGGAGGCAACGGGTATCAACGGCATTTTCAATGTCGGTACCGGTAAAGCGGAAAGTTTCCGCGATATGATCGCCGCTATGTTTAAGTCACTTCATCTGCCGGTAACTATCGAATATATCGACATGCCCGAGACCGTCCGCCGGCAATATCAATACTTCACCGAAGCGCGCATCGAACGTTTGCGCGCCGCCGGCTATAATGGCGGGTTTACTCCCTTAGGGGCCGCCGTCGAACAATACGTTACCGGTTATCTCGATCGCCAAGACCGCTATCGATAGCGCCATGTACGATTTTGACAAACATCTCTCAGCGCTATCCGAGCAAACCGTGCTCTGCATCGGCGATCTCATGCTGGATGAGTTTGTTTATGGCGATGTCTCGCGGATTTCGCCGGAAGCGCCCACCCCGGTGATTGCGGTTAAACGGACGGAAGTGATGATCGGCGGGGCGGGTAACGTCGCGCGAAACCTCGTAGCCCTTGGTGCGCGCTGCATATTTGTCGGTGCCGTCGGTGATGACGACGCAGGGAGCGTTCTGACCAAAGCGCTCGCCACGCATCCGCTCATTGAATTTCATTTAGTTGTCGACGGTACGCGCCAAACGACGCGTAAGGTGCGCTTCGTATCGGAGCACCACTCGACGCATTTGCTGCGGGCCGATTGGGAAACCGCTTCGGCCGTAAGTAGCGGCAGTGAAGATGCATTGGTCGGGCACGTCATTAAGGCGATGCCACGGGCAGGCGCAGTGGTTTTATCAGACTATGCCAAAGGTGCACTTACGCCCCGGGTCATTCGCGCGGTGATCGACGCCGCGAACGAGCATGGAAAGCCAGTCGTTGTCGATCCGAAGGGCCTCGACTACAGCGTTTACCGCGGCGCCACATTGATTACGCCGAACAGGCAAGAACTCGCAGACGCTATGCACAGGGCAGCGCGGACCGACGACGAGATCGCCGGCGCGGCGGCGGCTCTCCGTAATGCCTTAGGGGCGCAGGCGATTCTGGTGACGCGCAGTGAAGCGGGCATGACGCTGGTCGGAGACGACGCTGCTGTTCATGTGCCAGCCTACCCGGTGCGTGTGCGCGATGTGTCCGGTGCTGGCGATACGGTTGTGGCGGTACTCTCTGCTATGCTGGCGATGGGCGCCGATTTCGAATCCGCCACGCGGGCCGCTAATGCAGCTGCGGCTGTCGTTGTCGGAAAGCGCGGCACCGCGACGGCATCTGTGGCGGAGTTACGATCGCATATCTTGCCCGCGGCGACGCTCGCGCCTGAGGAAAAAATTGTATTCGATTGGATTCTGCTCGACGATCATCTCGCCGAATGGCGGAAACAAGGTTTGCGTGTTGGCTTTACCAATGGTTGTTTTGATCTCTTGCATCCTGGCCACGTCAAATTGCTTGCCCGCGCGCGCGCGGCTTGTGACCGGTTGGTTGTGGGCTTGAATGACGATGCATCGGTTGGGAGACTGAAAGGGGCTGGTCGGCCCGTTCAACCGGTCCAGGCGCGTGCAGAGGTATTGGCGGCACTGGAGGCTGTCGACCTCGTTGCTGTATTTGACGAGGATACGCCGGAAAGTCTGATCGCGCGCACGAAGCCCACGGTATTGGTAAAGGGTAGCGACTATACGCGTGACGAAGTCGTCGGCCACGAGATCGTCGAGGCACTTGGCGGTGAGATCATCCTGGTCGACATTGTGCCCGGACATTCGACGACGTCTATGGTCGAACGGACGCGCGCTCCAAAGACGCGCTCATCCCGGTGAAAGTTTAAACGCTTGGCTTATCAAGGTTTAGCGTCTCATTTGATCGACTTGCTCACCGGTGGTTGCCAATGTTGCGTCTCTTCGTAACGCTTGGCATAGCGGTAAAAAGTAC
>JBATYN010000088.1:0-6727 GCA_049674125.1 Pseudolabrys sp.
GCTGTAACCTTTCTCGGCCTCCTCGGCGACGGCCTCCGGTTTCGGCGCCTGTTCGACGATTGTCGTCACGTCGAGTTTGGTGTCAGCCTTTTCTTCCGGTTTTTGCACGCGCTCGACCTGTTCGGCGAATTTCTGAACAGTTTCGCCGACCTCTTCTGCCTTCTGCTTGGCGGCTTCTGCGGCAGCTTTGCCCGTTTTCTTGTCCGTTTTAATTTGCATCACGGTGGTCGGCATGGCGCTGCCGCCTGCGATCAGCCCGGCAATGCGCGTGGCGAATTTTGCATTTTCACTCTCGTCAACGGCCAGCAACAGACGCTCAAGTTTCGGCACAAAGCCTTTGGCCTCCATCTCCTCGCGTTCCAGCCGCTGTTTTTCTTCTTTGCGGATCGGCAGGCGGGAAAGCGCCCAGCGCAGCGTCGGCGGCATCGCCATGGTCGTAATGACCGCCATGGTCACGATCATCGTGAAAAGGTTCTGACTCAATGCGCCCATCGAAAGGCCGATCGTGGCAACGATGACCTCGGTCGAGCCGCGTGCATTCATTCCGGTGCCGAGCGCCAGCGATTCACGAAAGTTGAGCCCTGCAAGCTTGCCGCCGACGAAAGCGCCACCGAACTTGCCAAAACTCGCAATTGCTACCAGGCCCAGGGTCAACCACAGAAAGTTCGTGTCCTTGAGTATCGTGAAATCGGCGGAGAGGCCGGCAGTGCCGAAGAAGACCGGCATGAAAAACGCAATGACCAGCCCGCGCAATTGCTCGTCAATATGGCGGGTCAGGATGGGGGATTCACCGATGAGGATGCCGGCGACGAATGCGCCCAGCACGGTGTGCACGCCAATCAAGTCAGTGATGAGTGCCATTGCGCACATGATCAGCAGGATTGTGGTGATCACGGCAAAGTCGCTGGCGAACACATCGTTCACCCAGCGGATAATGACGAACACGATGCGGCGCCCGATGGTCAGGCTGAGCCCCATGAACGCAAGCGTTCCCAGAACACTTTGGGCGACGCTCCAGAAGTCGACATGGCCCTGCAAGGCCAGGCTGAAGATGACGGCGGTGATCATCCAGCCGATGGTGTCATCAATGATGGCAGAGGCGAGAATGATCTGGCCGACGCTTCGGCGCAGAAAGTTCATCTCGCGAATAACGGTCGCGACAATTTTGACAGACGCGATCGAGAGCGCGGTGCCGAGAAAGAGCGATGTGATCAGCCGCTTGCCGGGATCGGGCAACATCGAGTCCGGCAGTGCTTGTCCGAGAGCAACACCGCAAGCGAATGGAATGATGATGCCAGCGATCGAGGCGATGGCTGAAGCGGCGCCGGTCCGCCGTACGAGCTTGAGATCGGTTTCCATGCCGGTCAGCAGCAACAGCATCAGCACGCCGAACTGGGAGACGCCGTCGAGCATGGCCTTCTGCTCTTTGGCGCTCGGGAAAAGAGCGTGCTGCCAATCGGGAAACAAAGCGCCCAGCAGGGAAGGGCCAAGCACCAGGCCGGCGATGAGTTGCCCCATCACACCCGGCTGTTTGAAGCGGATCATGACCTCGCCAAGCAGCCGCCCGACCAGCATCAGCAAAGCGAGCTGAGCGACGAAGATGAATTCGGAAGGGCCGCGGGCGCCTTCGGCAGCAAATGTCGGCGTTGCGGCAAGTGCGCACGGCACCAGCACCACGCACAGCCGAACCAGCCGCCGAGCACCATTCATCTTCGCGCTTCACCCAGTTTGCCGCCCATAGGTCAGCAGCAACACGATCAATGATGGGAAAGTTCCATTTCAAATGCAATTGCAAATTATTCGCAACTAGATATATTCAATTTGAGAATCAGAGGTTTTTCGGTTCCAGAATGGACGCAACCGTGCGCTCACCTGCAAAAACGGAAGCGACCGGCTGGCGTCGCGAGCGTGGCCGCCCGCCCTTGGCGGAGGTGTTTGGGTCCGTAGCCACGCGACCGACAGGCTCGCTCGGCAAAAAGCTCGTTGCGTTCCTTGGCCCGGGCTATCTGGTTGCCGTCGGCTATATGGATCCCGGCAACTGGGCAACGTCGCTCGCAGGCGGGTCGAAGTTCGGCTACACGCTGCTCACCGTCGCGCTTCTCTCCAATTTGATGGCGATGTTGTTGCAAGCGCTGTGTGCGCGGCTCGGTATCGGGGCGGGACGTGATCTTGCGCAAGCCTGTCGCGATGCGTTTCCGCGGTGGGTATCTTGGCCCTTGTGGGTGCTGACCGAGATCGCGATTTGCGCAACCGATCTCGCCGAAGTGATTGGCACCGCGATCGGCCTCAATCTGCTGTTCAAAATTCCGCTCGAGATCGGCGTGCTGATCACCGCGCTCGATGTATTTCTGATTCTATGGTTGCAAAATCTTGGTTTCCGCTGGGTCGAGGCGTTTGTTGTCACGCTGATGGGTGTAATCGCGCTCTGCTTCATGGTGCAGATTGCGATGGCCGACCCGGATTGGGGCGCCGTGATCCATGGCTTTGCGCCCACCACCGAGATCGTTCGCAATCCCGATATGCTCTATATCGCGATTGGTATTATCGGTGCGACGGTGATGCCTCATAACCTCTATCTACATTCGGGCGTGGTGCAGACGCGGCGCTTTGGCGACAGCATCGAAGACCGGCGAGAGGCGATCAAGCTCGCAACGATTGATTCCACGATCGCGTTGGCGTTTGCGCTGACGATCAACGCCTCAATTCTGATCCTTGCTGCTGCAACCTTCAATAAAGCGGGGAAGACCGATGTGGCGGAGCTCGACCAGGCACATGCGTTCCTGGCTCCATTGCTCGGTTCGGCTATCGCACCGACCCTCTTCGGTATTGCGCTCTTATGTTGCGGTCTGAATTCCACAGTGACGGCGACTCTGTCCGGTCAGATTGTCATGGAAGGCTTTATCGATATTCGCCTTCCTGCCTGGGCGCGGCGCCTGACAACGCGGGCGATTGCCATTACTCCGGCAGCGATCGTGACCATTTGGTATGGCGAAGCCGGAACGGCGAAGCTTCTGATTTTCAGTCAGGTCGTGCTTGGAATTGCGCTGCCGTTTTCTGTCATCCCGCTGGTGATGTTTACCGCCGACCGGCGCAAGATGGGCGCACTCGCGGCCCCGGTCTGGGCCACGTTGCTCGCCACCCTCACGGCAGTCGTGCTGATCGCATTCAATTTCAAGCTGCTGGCGGACCAGTTGCTCGGGTAGGGCAGCTCTACTTTTCCACGCGGCTCCACCCGGACGGCATCAGGCGCTCCTGCGGCAGGAAGCGGCCTTTGTAGTCCATTTTTCGCGAACCGGGCACCCAGTAGCCAAGATAGATGTAGGGCAGTCCCATGCGGTTGGCGCGATCAATGTGGTCGAGGATCATGAATGTCCCGAGCGACCGATCGCCTTCGTCCGGATCGAAAAACGAATACACCATCGAAAGGCCATCGCTCAGCACGTCGGTGAGCGCAACGGCTAACATATCTCCTGTACCGCGGCCGTTGATGCCGGTGTCGGGCCCGCGTCGGCGATACTCGATCAAGCGTGTATCGACATGGCTGTCTTCGATCATCATCGCGTAATCGAGCACCGTCATGTCGGCCATACCGCCGTTGCGGTGGCGCGCGTCCAGATAGGCACGGAAGACCGAATATTGTTCGGAGGTGGGGGCTGACGAGCGCATGTCACCGATGATATCGGCATTGCGCTCGGCGATGCGGCGCATATTGCGTGAAGGCGCGAAATCGGCGGCAACCACGCGCACGGACACACAGGCGCGACATCCCTCGCAAGCCGGCCGGTACGCGATCGACTGGCTGCGGCGAAAACCGCCATGTGTGAGGAGGTCGTTGAGTTCGCCAGCGCGCTCGCCAACAAGATGCGTGAAAACTTTGCGCTCCTCGTGCCCTTCCAGGTAGGGGCAGGGCGAGGGAGCGGTCAGATAAAACTGCGGCGTGTCGCGTGAATGCTGGGTCACTGGTCAGGCCGTCTCGTTAATTATCGTCACGGTTGGCGTTAGCATCGCGCGCCGTATGCCCGTCGTCAAAGCCCTTTATCCGGCCCGGACGGCTTGCATGGAAGGTCGCAACGCCGAGGCGCGTGCAGCATTGTTAATGACTACGGTTCCGAGAAGTATGTCGTGCAAGAGGCGACGCCGATCGTTGAAGAAGGCAACCAGCAACACAAAGGGTGTGAAGAAAGACACTGTAAACCAAAAGGCGATGGCGTGCACCGCGCCAAGCACGAAATAGGCCGGTGCGCCGTACCAAGTGCGCATTTCCAGATCGACCACCCGCATTCCCAAGGTGGCGGAATTCGGCCCCCCAAGGGTAGCGCCGAAATAAACGAGCGCCCAAATCACGGTTGCCGGTGGCAGCAGCCAATAGAGCGCAAAGCCGAGCCCTAAGGTGACAATTCCAAAGGCGAAAATGAACATCGCCGCGAGCACGACCGGTACGGCAATAATGACGAAGTCGATGACAAAAGCCACGACCCGGCGCGCCAGAACGCCGTCGAAGAGTTCCGGCTGGGTCGCCGGATCGTAAGCGTGAGGTTTGATGTCGATAGACATCTTTCGCTGCCTTGCCGGTTCACCCGTACACGCTCTATCCGTCGCCTACGAAATGGAGAAAGAATCAGGCGCGCGCAAGGCCTGCGTAGCCCTATTTCATCCGACTGGAAGGGCGGCAAGGCTTGCGGCATAAGGCTTGCGGCATAAGGCTTGCGGCATAGGGCTTGCGGCATGGTGAGTGCCCGGGGGCCCCGGAGGAAGAAGCGTTGGGAGTTACCGTTTCCGATATTGAAGGTGCCCGGCGGGTGATCGAGGGCTCGGTGCTGCGCACGCCTATGCTGCCGGCACCAAAGCTATCGGCACTGACCGGCGCCGAGGTCTACGTTAAGTACGAAAACCTGCAAGTTACCAATTCATTCAAGGAGCGCGGCGCACTTGTGAAGCTTGCGTCGCTGAACGAAGCCGAGCGCAAGCGCGGCGTCATTACCATGTCGGCGGGCAACCACGCCCAGGCGGTGGCTTATCACGCGGCGCGGCTCGGGATTCCGGCAACCATCGTGATGCCGGTGACGACTCCGTTCGTGAAGGTCGCAGCAACGCGCATGCATGGCGCTGAAGTAGTGCTGCACGGAGAGTCAGTCGCCGAAGCGCAGGCGCGCTGCGAGCAAATTCAAGCGAAGCGGAATCTTGTGCTTGTTCACCCGTACGATGACCCTCGTATCATCGCCGGGCAAGGCACGATCGCGCTAGAAGTATTGGAAACGGTGCCGGACCTCGATGTGCTGGTTTTTCCCGTCGGCGGCGGCGGCCTTATTGCCGGTAACGCGATTGCTGCGCATGCGAAAAATCCGGCGATCGAAGTCGTCGGTGCTGAAGCTGCGCTTTACCCTTCAGTCTGGAATGCATTGCACGGTGAGGACCGCCCTATTGGCGGTCCAACACTTGCCGAGGGTATCGCAGTCAAGAATGTCGGAGTGCTGACGCTGCCAGTCATTCGTGAATTGGTGGCGGAAATTATCCTCGTCGATGAGGCGCACCTCGAGCGAGCGGTCAATGCTTACTTGACGCTGCAAAAAACGATGGCGGAAGGCGCGGGTGCCGCCGGCCTTGCCGCAATGCTGGCGAAGCCGGGGCGCTTCGCGGGCAAGAAAGTGGGCCTTGTTTTGTGTGGAGGTAATATCGACCCACGCGTCCTTGCCTCCATCATGGTGCGTGAACTTGAACGCGACAGCCGGATCGTGTCCTTCCGCCTGACCATTCCGGATCGGCCTGGCGTGCTCGGCGCAATTGCAACGCGCATTGGCGAACTCGGCGCCAATATTCTCGAAGTTGATCATCGCCGGCTGTTTCTGGATGTACCGGCGAAAGGCGCCAAGCTGGATGTGACGATTGAGACTCGCGACGGCGCTCACGCCGACGAGATCATGGCGGCCTTTGCTGCCGATGGCTACCTGCCGGTGCGAATTGAACCCGGGTCAGCGATAGAGTGAGGCGCTTGCTCAGGCGGCCGATTGCGCCGGCGGTGTTTTCTGTTCCAGTTGTGCCAGCGTTTTATCGCTGACGTGAACAGCCAACAAGTTTATGCCCGCATCGAATACTTTGTAGCCGCGCTGCTCCAGCCAACCCCGCAGCTGCTCCCGGCCGGCCTTGATCGCTTCGATCAACAGGATTGGATGATTTTTTTCGACCAATTGCCGCGCGCCTTCCAGCGCCGCAAATTCCATACCTTCGATATCGATCTTGATCAGGTCCACGCGCGGCAACGAGAGTGCGTCGAGCGTAATTTTCTGGATTGCGACAGTCTTTTCATCAGAATAGTCGACGGCCTGGCCGATGAATTCATTGCTGTCGCGCTTCAGAAGCTCGAGGCTGCCGAAGCTTGATGCGGTGAGGTAATTCGGGTTGGGTATTCGCATGGTGCCGGTTTCCGACGAAACGGCGGCATGCATGGCGATGGCGTTGAAGCAGTTATTGATCGCGATATTTCCGGCCAGTGCGTAATAGATACGCTCCTGCGCTTCGACGGCGATCACCGACCCCCAGCCGGTCATCGACGTTGCCCACTCGATGGTGTGCACACCGATATTGGCGCCACAATCGATTGCCACCACGCCGTCGCCGTGAAAGCGACGTCGCATGTCGAGGAGCTGAAGCGCGATCTCGACTTCGGTCGGATCGAATGCTGCTGCTTCAAGAATTTGGAATCCGACCCCGTAGCCCCGTTCCGGATCGA
>JBATYN010000089.1:0-10518 GCA_049674125.1 Pseudolabrys sp.
TGCCTGAAGGTACGCAGGACGTCGCCGTGAATGCGGTGATTGCGGTGCTTGCAAACGAAGGCGAGGATGTGAAAGCCGCGGCTGCGGGAGCCGGCAAAAGTGCCGCCGTAGCACCGCAAGCGACGCCTGCATCCAAGCCTGCATCCAAGCCCGCGCCGGTTACGGTATCCTCCGAAACGCGACCTGCCGCCGTTCCTTCGAGTGAAAAAAGCCCGCGTTCCGAGGATGCCGTAGAAGTATCTGCCGCGAAAGACAAGAGCGTGCATGCGGCAGGCGGAAATAGAATCTTCTCCTCGCCGCTGGCGCGTCGTCTGGCCAAAGAGTCCAGCATCGACCTTGACCGCGTGCAGGGCTCCGGCCCGCACGGGCGCGTGATTGCGCGCGATATCGAAGCGGCGAAATCCGGCAAAGGCTTGCGCTCGGCGGGTGTCGCGGCTCCCGGGGCTGCGGATGCGCGCGCGATCGCGCCATCGATGTCGGACAGCCAAATCCGCGCACTCTACGAGGATGGCAGCTATGATTTTGTGCCGCACGACGGCATGCGGCGTACCATTGCGCAACGGCTGACCGCGTCAACCCAAACCATTCCGCATTTCTACGTAACGGTCGACTGCGACATCGGCAAGTTGATGGCCGCGCGCGAGGAGATCAACGCCTCCGCCCCCAAGAACAAGGAGGGAAAGCCAGCCTACAAGCTCTCGGTCAACGACTTCGTCATCAAGGCTCTGGCTCTCGCGCTCCAGCGTGTGCCGGACGCCAATGTGAGCTGGACCGAGGCTGGTATGCTCAAGCACAAACATTCGGACGTCGGTGTGGCCGTGGCGTTGCCGGGTGGACTGATCACGCCGATCGTACGCCATGCGGAAAGCAGATCGCTCTCCGCGATCTCCAATGACATGCGCGATCTCGCCGCCCGCGCCCGCGCCCGCAAACTCAAGCCGAACGAATATCAGGGCGGGACCACATCGGTGTCGAACCTCGGGATGTACGGCATCAAGGATTTCACGGCCGTAATTAACCCGCCGCAGTCGACGATCCTTGCGGTCGGTGTGGGCGAGGAGCGCGCTGTGGTGCGCAACGGGAAAATCGAAGCTGCCACGATCATGAGCGTGACGCTGTCCTGCGACCATCGTGCAGTCGACGGCGCACTTGGCGCCGAGCTGATCGGCGCATTCAAGATTCTGATCGAAAATCCGGTGATGATGGTCGTGTGACCTTTACGCCGGGTCGTACCCTTTTGCCTTGAATACGGCTTGGGCCTCCGGCGACTTCAAATAATTGACGAATGCCTTTGCCGCATCGGCTTGCGCGGTGCCCGATTGGACGCCTGCTACATATACGACTGTGAACGCCATATCGCCGGGCAGCGGCCCTACAACGTCGACGCCGGGAACCGACAGGAGTTCAGGCTTGGAATTGATGGCAATATCCGCTTCACCGCTGATCAAAAGAGTTCCAGAAAGACCACCGGACGGCGGGTGCTTGGTTTTGCCCTTCGTCTGGTCGGCAATTCCCATCCGCTCGATCTGCTTGGCGATGTAGACGCCGCTGGCGCCACCGGTGGCTGGATCTGAATAGCTGATCCCCTTTGCGGCAAGCAGGCTTTGTTTCAAAGTTTCGGGTGTCGAGATATCCGGCTTCGGCGCACCAGTCTTCACGCCGATAGCGAAGACGGCCTGCCCAAAGACAGTCTCGGTACCGGGCGCGACCTTGCCCTCCTTGGTCAACGCATCGATATTACTTTTAATCAGGACCAGTGCGTCTGCTTGCTCCCCCGACTGTACACGCTTGGTCAGCAAAGCGGCGGTGCTCCAGGTCACATCGAGCTTATGGCCGCTGGATTTTTCGAATTTCGGTATTATTTCATCCAGCACGTTCTTGATCCCGACAGTGCTGAACACCTTAATCTCGGCCGCGCCGACCCCTGTTGCGTGCACCACTATAAATGCGGCGAAGGCGGCGACCCGAACAATGTATCTGACCATAGTGTCTTCTCCCGGATTGCAGTCTTGTCGTTGCAGGAATTAAATTCCCTAAAGCCATTCAATTCAATGGGATTGCGGCGGCGCTTGATTGAAGCGTCTCCTTATGGGAGACGAAAGGCGCCAATAACTGTGCATCGGAGACGCGCGTGGCCGATACTTCGTTTGACGTCCTGATCATCGGCTCCGGCCCGGGTGGCTATGTCACGGCGATCCGCGCGGCGCAGCTCGGCTTCAAGACCGCAATTGTCGAACGCGATTATCTCGGTGGCATTTGCCTGAATTGGGGATGTATCCCGACCAAGGCGTTGCTGCGCTCGGCGGAAATCTTTCACTACATGCAGCACGCCAAGGACTATGGCTTGAAGGCCGACAATGTCGGCTATGACCCGAAGGCCGTCGTGCAACGTTCGCGGGCGGTGTCAAAGCGGCTCAACGACGGCGTCGGTTTCTTGATGAAGAAGAACAAGGTGTCGATTATCTGGGGCGAAGCGGCGATCGACGCGCCCGGCAAAGTCACAGTTAAAGCGTCGAAGAGCGAAGCGCCGAAAGGCGCACTCGGGCCAGGACAATATCAGGCCAAGCACATCATCATCGCCACCGGCGCGCGCCCCCGGGTGCTTCCGGGAATAGAACCCGACAAAAAACTCGTGTGGACCTATTTCGAGGCGATGGCGCCGGATCGTGTGCCGAAATCGTTGCTGGTGATTGGATCAGGCGCAATCGGCATTGAGTTTGCTTCTTTTTACCGCACGCTCGGCTCCGAAGTGACTGTGGTTGAGGTGCTGCCACAAATTCTTCCGGTCGAAGACCAGGAAATCCAAACGTTTGCCCGGAAAAGTTTCGAAAAGCAGGGCATCAAGATCCTCACGAACGCAAAAGTGAGCGCGCTCGAGAAGAAGAGCGACACCGTCACAGCTACTATCGAGGACGGCAGTAAGTCGCAGACACTTACAGTCGAAAGAGTCATTTCGGCGGTGGGTGTCGTCGGCAACATCGAGAACCTCGGCCTCGAGAAATTGGGTGTCAAGACCGATCGGGGCATCGTCGTCGTCGACCAGTTTAACAAAACAAATATCCCCGGCGTGTATGCGATTGGCGATGTTGCCGGGCCGCCGATGCTCGCGCACAAAGCCGAGCACGAAGGCGTTATTTGTATCGAGGCGATCAAGGGGCTGCACCCGCACCCGATGAACAAGTCCATGATACCGGGCTGCACCTACTGCTCTCCGCAGATCGCTTCGGTTGGCCTGACCGAGCAGGCGGCCAAAGAGAAAAAGCTCGACATTCGCGTCGGCCGCTTTCCGTTCGTCGGTAACGGCAAGGCGATTGCGCTCGGCGAGGATCAAGGTCTGGTCAAAGTCATTTTCGACAAGAAGACTGGCCAATTGCTTGGCGCACACATGGTCGGCGCGGAGGTCACCGAGTTGATTCAGGGTTACGTCGTCGCCATGAATCTGGAGACGACTGAGGAAGAACTGATGCACACCGTCTTCCCGCATCCTACCTTGTCGGAAATGATGAAGGAAGCGGTACTCGATGCGTACGGCCGCGTTCTGAATATGTGACGTTAAAAGTGCGAAGGAGCAAGTGATGGCTAGGTTCGCAAACATTCTCGAAACGGTCGGCCGGACACCAGTGGTGCGAATTAACAAGTTGGCGCCAAAAGGCATCGACTTGTTTGTCAAGATCGAGGCATTCAATCCACTCGGCTCGGTCAAGGACCGTCTTGCGCTCGGCGTTATTGAAGCTGCAGAAAAGTCGGGCGAGCTTAGACCTGGGCAAACTGTCATCGAGGCGACATCCGGCAACACAGGAATCGGACTCGCGATGGTTTGTGCGGCAAAAGGCTACCCGCTCGTTGTGACGATGGCCGAAACCTTCAGTGTCGAGCGCCGCAAGCTGATGCGATTTCTTGGTGTCAAAGTTGTGCTGACGCCTGCCGCCGAGCGAGGCATGGGGATGGTGAACAAGGCAACTGAGCTCGCCAAGACTCACGGCTGGTTCCTCACGCGTCAATTTGAAAACGAGGCGAATCCCGACATGCATTCGCGAACGACGGCGCGCGAGATCGTCGACGACTTCAAAGGGTCGAAACTCGACTATTGGGTGACCGGGTTCGGCACCGGCGGCACGCTTAAAGGCGTCGCGCGCGTGCTGGCCAAAGAACGGCCTGACACAAAGATTGTCGTCTGCGAGCCGGCCGATGCGCCAATGCTTTCCAGCGGCTCCAAGCAGGAACGCAATCCCGATGGGTCGCCGGCCAAATCCAATCCGGCATTCAAGCCGCATCCGATGCAGGGCTGGAGTCCCGACTTTATCCCAAAGATTACCGGCGATGCCGTCGACATGGGCGTGATCAGCCGGATCATTACCATCGCCGCGCCCGACGCCATGAAATGGAGCCGCGAGCTCGCGCAGAAGGAAGGCATCTTCGTCGGCATCACGGCGGGGGCGACATTCGCCGGTGCTCTCGAAGTCTGCAAATCCGCCGCCCCGGGCTCGACGGTTCTTTGTATGCTGCCAGATACCGGCGAGCGCTATCTATCGACTCCGTTATTTGCCGACGTTGGTGTCGACATGAATGAAGACGAACTCAAGATTTCGAATTCGACGCCAAACCACCGGATGCCGCCGAAGGCGGCGTAAACGGCAGGGGAGGACACATGGGCATTATCGCATGGATTGTTATCGGCCTGGTCGCCGGCTGCCTCGCGACTCAAATTCTGGGCGGGCGTGGGGGCTTGTTCTACAATCTTGCGGTTGGCCTCGTCGGTGCCATTGTCGGTGGCTTCCTGTTCGAAAAGATGCGGTTGGAGGTCATGCCGGATTTCTGGGGCAATCTGATCACCGCGACCATCGGGGCGATCGTTTTTCTGCTGATATGGCGCGCAATACGACGGGCCTGAGCCCAAGCCTTGCGGTGACACGGTGGCAGCCGTAAGTAGTGGCTATGGCGACCGTCCTTGATCTCGTCAGTAACCCGCACCCGCGCCATCCGGAAAAGGCGCACAAGCCGGATTCGGCGGTGCTCGCGAAGCCGACTTGGATTCGCGTTAAGGCGCCTGTCTCGCCCGGCTATTTCGACACCCAAAAGATCATGCGCGACAACGGCCTCCACACCGTATGCGAAGAGGCTGGTTGCCCGAACATCGGCGAGTGCTGGGAGAAGAAACACGCCACCTTCATGATTATGGGCGACACCTGCACGCGTGCCTGTGCCTTCTGCAATGTAAAGACGGGGCTGCCCGGCGCGTTGGACCGGAACGAGCCGGAGAATGTAGCGGAAGCAACCGCGAAACTTGGCCTCGCGCATATTGTGGTCACATCTGTCGATCGTGACGATCTCGCGGACGGTGGAGCGCGGCATTTCGCCAACACCATCCGCGCTATCCGCGCACGTTGTCCGCAGACGACGATCGAGGTGCTCACCCCGGATTTTCTGCGGAAGGACGGCGCCCTGGAAGTCGTAGTCGAAGCAAAGCCGGACGTCTTCAATCACAATCTGGAAACTGTGCCATCGCTTTATCTCACGGTCCGGCCAGGTGCGCGGTATTTCCACTCGCTCCGCCTACTACAGCAGGTAAAAGAGCTTAATCCGGCGATGTTCACAAAATCGGGGATCATGGTCGGCCTCGGCGAAGAGCGAAATGAAGTGTTGCAGGTCATGGATGACTTGCGCTCGGCTAATGTCGATTTTCTGACCGTCGGACAGTATCTCCAGCCCACGCGCAAGCACCACGAGGTAAAGCGCTTTGTGCCGCCAGACGAGTTCAAGAGCCTTGAAGCGATCGCCTATAGCAAAGGCTTCTTGATGGTTGCTGCGTCGCCGCTGACGCGCTCGTCGCATCATGCCGGTGAGGATTTCGCACGGTTAAAGGCGGCGCGCGCCGCTACTGCCTGAGAATCTATGCCGCAATTTTCGACGAAGCGCCGCGTTCGCCACGCCGCCACTGAAATGTTCGATCTCGTGGCAGCCGTCGATAAGTATCCGCAGTTTGTGCCGCTCTGCGACGCCCTGGCAGTGAAAAACTGCATTGAAAAAGGCGAAGGCATCACTGTTCTGGTCGCTGACATGACTGTGGCCTACAAGATCATCCGAGAAACGTTTACCAGCCGCGTTACGCTCGATCGATCCAATCTCAAGATTATCGTTGAATACCTGAACGGACCCTTCAAGCGTATGCAGAATCGCTGGACCTTTCATCCGGTCGGCGATTGCGCTTGCGACGTTGAGTTCTTCATCGACTACGAATTCAAAAGCCGCGCCCTGGCGATGCTCATGGGCGCTATGTTCGATGCCGCATTCCGCCGTTTTGCGGTTGCGTTTGAGCAGCGCGCCGACGAAGTCTACGGCCCAGCGCGCACGGTCTGATGCTTGACAGGATGGCTCCGGCGGATAGCGTCGCGCACAAAGGATCGGGTGAGTCCGATTCGGAATGCCGGCAAGACAATCTGCGATGGCGAGCTCCGCGATTAAGCTACCGCTCTCCCTCGACGACGCGGTTTCAGCCTACCGGGCAGGAAAATTCGCCGAAGCCGAACAGATTTGTTTGCAGATCGTTTCTGCGCGGCGCGACTTTTTTGATGCGCTCTATGTCCTTGCCGTCATCGAGGCCGCGTTAGGTAAATACAATGCAGCCCTGACGCATTACGATCTCGCGTTAGCGTTGCAGCCGCAGCATGCGGAGGCGCTTTCCAATCGTGGCAATACCCTCAAGGCTCTGAATCGATTTGATGAGGCGCTAGGTAGTTACGATCGTGCACTGGCCACGCAACCTAACTATGCCTCCGCTCTCACAAATCGCGGCGCGGTTTTATTCGACCTGAAACGCTACAACGATGCGTTGGTGAGCTACGATCGCGCGCTCGCCCTGCGGCCTGATGATGTGGGCGCGCTCTATAACCGTGCCGGCACTTTGCATGCCCTCAACCGGTACGACGAGGCGATAGCGGGTTACGATCGCGCGATTGTTTTGCGTCCTGATCTTGCGGAGGCGTATGCAAACCGTGGAAACACGCTGAACGAACTGGGCCTGTTCGACCAGGCACTTGAAAATTTTGACCGCGCAATTGCGTTACGGCCGCGCCTTGTCGAAGCATTTAGCAATCGCGGCAATGCGCTTAATAAGTTGAAGCGGTTTGACGAAGCGCTGGCAAGCTATGACCGAGCAATTGCCTTGCATCCAGGTCATGCGGGGGCACACTACAACCGCGGAACGACACTGCTCGATTTGAAGCGATATGATGAAGCACTCACGTGCTTTGATCGCGCGATCGCCTTGCAGCCGAATTATCCGCAAGCATTCTCCAATCGCGGCGCCGCGCTTTATGAGCTCATGCGGCACGCCGAAGCGCTAGACAACTACGATCGTGCGATCGCCTTACAGCCGGATTATCCAGAGGCTCATTGGAATGCGGCCTCGCTTCGGCTTCTTACCGGCAACTTTACGCGTGGTTGGGCTGAATACGAATGGCGCTGGAAATACGAAGCCATGGCTGTTGCAAAGCGAAGTCTCGCGCAGCCGCTTTGGCGCGGCGAAGCAATCGAAGGTAGGACCATTCTTCTGCATTCCGAGCAGGGCCTTGGAGATGCGATTCAATTTTGCCGCTATGCGCCACTTGTTGCTGCGCGTGGCGGCCAGGTGATCCTCGAAGTCGACAGCCGGCTAAGAGATCTGATGTTCAGCCTCGTTGGTGTTGTGCAGGTTGTATCGGCGGGCGAGACATTGCCTGGTTTCGATCTTCACTGTCCTTTGCTCAGTTTGCCGCTTGCCTTTGGTACGCAGGTGGAAACGGTTCCCGCGAAAATTCCCTATCTGCATGCAGCACAAAAGAAACGAGCGAAATGGGATTCGCGGCTTGGCGACAGACGCAGATATCGGGTTGGAATTGCGTGGTCGGGGAACCCCGATCATAAGCGGGACCAAATGCGATCGATAAGCCTCGACGCGTTCGTGCCGCTTCTGGAGTGCGGCGCAACAATCGTCAGCGTGCAGAAAGATATACGGCCCGCTGACGCGGCAGTATTGGGCACGCATCCTGACATTCACCAGTTTGGCAACGAGCTTGCCGACTTTTCCGATACGGCTGCGCTTCTGTCCAGTCTTGATCTGGTGATCTCCGTGGATACCAGCATTGCCCATCTTGCCGGAGCACTGGGCCGGCCCGTCTGGATTCTTCTGCCGTATTTGCCCGATTGGCGCTGGCTGCTCGATCGCGACACCAGCCCCTGGTATCCAACCGCCCGTCTTTTCCGGCAAGACGAAACACGGGACTGGAATGGCGTAATAGCGGCAGTCGGCGGCGCTCTTCGAAAATTTGCTGGAAATTCGCGATCTTAAAAAAGACTGGCCCCGGAGTGGTGCTCCCGGACCGAACATGAGGGTCGATCAATCGATCAGGTGCGCGTACGAGCGCGAATCTGGAAACTGTCGAATCCAAGCTCCGCCACCTGCAGCCACGCGTACGCGTCGTTGCGGTAGGGGACGAGGCTCTCGTACAGTTTCTTGAAGTGCGGGTTGGTTTTTGACAGGCCGTCGTAGGTTTCATTTGCCGCCTTGTAACAATCCTCCAACACCGGCTGCGGGAACGCGCGCAATATCGCACCGCTCGCCACCAGTCGCTTCATGGCAGGCGGATTAACGTAATCATATTTGCCTAGCGTCCAAACCCAGGCGTCGTTTGACGCCGTGATGATGGCCGACTGATAGGCCTTGGGTAGCTCGTTCCATTTCGCCATATTCATGATGTTGTGAGCTTGGCCGCAGCCCTCCCACCATCCGGGATAGTAGTAGTACTTGGCGATCTTGGCGAAGCCGAGCTTCTCGTCGTCGTACGGCCCGACCCATTCGGCGGCATCGATGGTGCCTTTCTCTAACGCCGGATAAATGTCGCCGGCGGCGAGCTGTTGCGGAACACAACCGAGCTTCTGCAGGATCGTGCCGGCAAAGCCACCGACGCGAAACTTCAATCCCTTGAGATCTTCCGTGGTGTTGATCTCCTTGCGGAACCAGCCACCCATCTGTGCGCCGGTGTTGGCCGCGGCAAAGCCGATGCAATTGAAATCCTTGAGTACCCCGTTGAGCAGTTCCTCGCCGCCACCAAAGCGAACCCAAGAAATCATTTGCCGGGTGTTGAGCCCGAACGGGAGAGCCGTGCCGAACGTGAAGGCGGCGTTCTTGCCGAAGTAGTAGTACAGCGCGGTGTTGCCCATCTCGACGGTGCCATTGCCGACGGCGTCGAGCACTTGCAGTCCGGGGACGATTTCGCCCGCGGCAAAGACCTGAATCTGGAATTTATTGTCGGTGATCTCGGCGATCCGTTTGGCGAAATACTCACAGCCGCCATACAGCGTATCGAGCGATTTCGGCCAGCTCGCGGTGAGGCGCCACTTCACTTCCGGAGACGATTGAGCAATGGCGGGCGCGGCAACAGCGGACGCGACAAGTCCACCGCTGGCGGCTTGCAAAAATTGACGACGTTTCATGGCGTTTCCCCTGGTTGATGCCGGTCCGCCGACCGAAGGAGATTGCACGCATGAATATTTGTAGCCCGCCTCGTCCCGGCGACCGACGGGATAATCTTACGCCAAAGTGCCCAAAGCAAAAGCCCCGATTTGGCAGAAAAAAGACCCCGCTGTGTCCGGCGGGGTCTTTATCATCCTGTCTTGATACTATTTCGCAGCGGTAGAAGGTCGAAGAACATCCGGATGATCCGCGCATCATTCTGACCGAACCGGGTATTGGCTACCGGATTGCGGGGAGCTAGTCGGCTACCGGAAATGATAATTGACGCCGACGCGAGCAATATTAATGTTCGTCAGCGATACTGACTGTGGGAATCTGTTGCTAATACTGTAGGTGATTTGGTTTCCGAAGTCGGTTCGCAGATACTCCGCCTTCACTGACCAGGCGGGCGTGAACGCCCACTCAATACCGCCGCCGAATATAAATCCCGAGCGCGTGTTGTCGCCAACAGAAACAAAAAAGTCTGCATTCGCAAGGGTAGCTCTCACGTTGCCGTAAGCGACGCCGGCAGTACCGTAGACAAGCAAGCGATCCCAGGCATAACCCAGGCGGGCACGATCAGTCCCGAGCCAACGCAAATCAGTCACGCACTTGATAGGGCTGTCGGGGATAGTGCAGAAGAACTGCTCTGGAACGCTGTCATCAAAGTGTTTCTTAATGCCACTCCACGAAAAGTCGCCCTCAAGGCCGAGTACCCACGAACCAAATTGAAAATTGTATCCATAGGTGCCACCGAACAAACCACCATTGATGCGCACGTCGCCGGAATTTATGCCGTTCATTGCGTTCGTGTGACGTGTGTCTGCCCAGCCACCACCGCCTTCGATGCCGAGGTAGAAGCCAGTCCAGCTGTACGGCGCGGGCGCCAGAGGTTTCGCCTGCGCTTTGACTGGCAAATCTGCCGCTGAGCTAAACTGCGTGAGTGCTGTGGCCGAAATCGCCGTAATCAACGCAACTGCCAAATAGCGCATGAGCGCCCCCGGGGTTGGCGCACAACGTATCAGACA
>JBATYN010000090.1:0-3823 GCA_049674125.1 Pseudolabrys sp.
ACTGCCGCCATATGCCGAGGAAGCCTACGCTGATGCGCTCCTCTATCTGCGGCGGCCCGAAGAAGCGAGCGCCGCCTACCGCCGTGTTCTGGCGGGAAACCCGAAAGACGTCCCGGCCGAAACGCGTATATTGGCGCGCTATGGTGTGTTCTACGCCGCGGTCGAGCTTGAGGATTTTGACACTGTCTACGCAACGATCGACTCGCTGGTTGATGACGAGCCAATCTGGCGCACGTACCGCGATGACCCCACGCGCCACGACAATCCCGACCGCGCCTATGCCGAGGTAACGGCTGCAGCAGCGCGGTATTTCGGAAACCAGCTCGCCGACGCGTGGGCGCGCATCACGCGGATTGCGGACGCCGCGCCAGCCAACAAGTTTGCAAGGCTGACCCTTTACCAAGTCGCTCATGCTCGCGGTTGGCCGCGGCGAGCGGAAATCGAGGGGCAAATCGCTGCTAGTCTCGACCCGGATTCTGTGGGGGCAAAGATCGCGCTCGTAGAGATCGCGATGGCGAATTACCGCTTTGCGGAGGCGCAGCGCATGGTCGGCGAACTGCTTGCGCTATACCCGGAGGATTCGCACGTGCGGCGGCTGGCGCGCGAACTCAAGGCGAACATGGGCTGGGTTCTGGAGTCTGAGGTAAAGCCCAGCGATTCTCACGGCGGCGGCGCAAATGCCGCAGGTCATGCGTTGACCATGCAAACCCGGCTGACGACTCCGCCCATCGCCGACAATTGGCGGCTGTACGCGGTCACCGATTACGCGAACGCCCATCCGCCTGAGGGTTTTGTCAGCCGCACGCGAGCCAGCGCCGGCCTGGAGTGGCGCATCCCTTCCCTGACCGCAACCCTCTACCCGACCCAATCCTGGGGCACACTGACGAAAGCGGGTGGCGGCGCCACGTTGGACTGGTCGGCAACGGACCAAATTCACCTCGGCTTTGCCAGCGAGCTTTTTTCCTGGGATACGCCACTAAGGGCTTTGCTGCACGGCATCACGGCTGACAATTACTCAATGAAGGCCGCCTATCGCTGGGACGAATCGCGCAGCGTATCCGGTACGTTTTCCTACATGCCCTTTACTGACGGCAACCAACGCTTCAACGCAGGCGCGGTCTTCACACAGAAGTTGATTAATGTCCCGCACTTCGACCTCACCGCAACCGGTGAGGTCTTCGCCTCGCACAACAACCGCCCGAGCGCACCCTACTACAATCCAGACCAAGACCTTACGGTGGATGCCGGCCTGCTGGCGGAGCATGTGATTTGGCGCCGCTACGAAGATAGTTGGGTGCAGGCCTTGTCGATCAACGCCGGAGTTTACGGCGAGGCTCATTTCTCGCCCGGCGTAATTGCCACGGTGAACTACGAGCACCGTTGGCGCTTCGACCCGTTCATGGAATTTCGCTATGGAGTACAGCTGCAACGCAGGGTCTACGATGGCTCAGTCGAGAACACGGCGACGCTTACGCTTGGCATGTTGTGGAAATTTTAGCGTTTTGCGCCAGATGCTTTGCCTCCTGCTCGTGGTGATCGCCACCGCGCAGGCGCGCGCGGAGTCTCGCGGTCAACGCTTTGTATCGATTGCCTTCCACGACATCGTCGACCAACCGGCCGACCTCGGCACCGAATCCGTCACGACCAGGACGTTTGTGCAATTCCTGGATTGGCTGAAAGGCACCGGCTGGGAGGTGATATCGCTCGACGATGTGTCGGCTGCAGCACGTGGCGTCCGGAAACTGCCAGACAAAGCGATCCTGCTGACCTTCGACGACGGGTATCGAAGCCTCTACACGCGTGTCTTCCCGCTGCTGAAGGCTTATGGCTACCCGGCTGTGGCTGCATTGGTCGGAACCTGGATGGAGGAAGGAGCCGACGGCACCGTGCCCGAAGGCGACAAGGACGCGGCCGAGGGCACCGTGCAATACGGCGACAAGAGAGTGCCGCGCTCGAATTTTATTTCCTGGGCCGAGGCGCGAGAGATGCAAGCATCGGGTCTCATCGAGTTCGCTTCGCACAGCTACGACCTGCATCGCGGTATCCGGGCCAACCCGCAAGGTAACTTCACGTCCGCTGCCAAGACTTGGCAGTACGACCCAGTCACCCGAACCTACGAGGATGACGCTCAGTACACCGCGCGCATTCGGGCCGATCTGATCCACTCGCGGACAATGATGGAGGCCAACCTCGGACGTCCGCCCCGCACGATCGCATGGCCCTACGGGCGTTACTCGGGGCCTGGACTGCAAGTCGCCAAGGAAGTGGGATTTGAATTTGCCCTGACTTTAGCGGATGAACCGGCTTACACCGCCGATCTCTTTGCAATTCGCCGCTATTACCCGACGGGCAACCCTACCCTCGGGGACATCGTACGGAATTTACGCTTCGATCCGCTGCGCCCACATACACTGCGCATTGCTTGTTTGACACTCGACGCTCTGGCCGCCGCCGGCAGCCCTCGGAAGCAGGATGAAATGCTAGGCCATATCGTCGAGGGCCTGCGGGCGCTCGGAACCAACGCCGTTGTCATCGACGCTAACGTAGCGTTGCCGTCTGCAGCGGCACCGCTTGGTGCTGTATACTTCCCCACCAAACTTCGTCCAATGCGAAAGGACGTCTTGGGACGCGCGACATGGCAGATCAGAACGCGCGCTGGCTCCGACGTATTCCTTCACCTGCCGCTCGCTGCATCCGCGGCCGTGGTTGGAAAAGCCAATGTCCCGCGCCTTTTCGCCGAAATGTTGCGGTATACCCGCCCTGACGGCGTCGTGATCGACATGCCAGTGCCGACAACGCCTGGAACGATCCTCGCCGACCAGGCCGACGACATCCGGGCCCGCCGCGCCGCGCTCAATCCAGACCGGATAGACGATGCGGCACGGCTTGGTTTTGTGGCTTTTCGCGCGGCAGTTGGCATTGATCCACGACTGCGCCTGATGCTGGCCATGGAGCAGCCAGCCGGACCACCCGATTGGGCCGATATCGCTCTGTTGCCGCCGAGCGAGGATGCCCGTCAGATCACAGCGCTGGCAGGTCGGTTGCGGGCTGAAGGCTGGCTGCAGCCTGATGTGTCTGGCCGCGTGGCCTTCTCTCTGCCGGTTGAGCCCGAGCAACAGGTCGACGCGCTGCGGCAGGCACAACGCCAGGGTGCCTCGGCCTTCGCCTTGTGCCCCAAGGCGCCAATGCTACCGGCATCGGCAGCGCTTGTGGCCGCCTTTTCCGCCTCCACCTATCCGTATCAGCCCTAAGGTCGGGTGATGGAAGCCACCACGACTGATTGGCTAATGGTTGGCATCGGGGGGTTTTGTTTTGGCTACCCGTTTGTGATGGCGTGGTACTGGATGGCAGGCGGCCTGCTGTTCTACATCGCGCGCGAACGGCACATGGCACCGTCCGATCGTCCGCCGCCAATCGAACACGCGCCGCCGATCTCAATCCTGGTGCCCTGCTACAACGAGGGTGACAATGCCCGGGAAACACTGGAGACAGCCGCCGCAGCGCATTACCCGGAATTCGAGGTCATCGCCATTAACGACGGCAGCCGCGACAACACCGGTGAAGTGCTCAATGAGCTTGCCGCACGGATTCCAAAACTCAGGGTCGCCCAACTCGCTACTACTCAAGGCAAAGCGACAGCACTGAACGTTGGTGGGCTGCTCGCCAGGCACGAACTCTTGGTGTGCATCGACGGCGACGCGCTGCTCGATCCCAAGGCGCTGCATTGGATCGCTCGCGCTTTTCGCCGCGGCGATGTCGGCGGGGTGGGGGGTAACCCCCGCATTCGCAACCGCACCTCGATGCTGGGCCGACTGCAGGTCGG
>JBATYN010000091.1:0-5448 GCA_049674125.1 Pseudolabrys sp.
TTCCAAGCCCCTCCCGGAGCCGCTTCACCAGCGCAATAGGGCCGAACCCCATGTGAACCCGCCCCCCATAGCCTCCAAAAGGAGGAGATTACCGCGTCTAATGCGGCGATCCGTGACCGCATCGCAGAGTGCCAGCGGGATTGAGGCCGCCGAGGTATTGCCATGTCGGTCCACAGTCACAACGACTTTCTCCGGGGCAATGCCGAGCTTATGCGCTGAACCGTCGATAATTCGCTTGTTGGCCTGGTGCGGCACAAACCAATCGATATCGGCCGCGGAATAACCGGTTGCCTTAAATGCGTCCGCGATCACATCGGTGATCATCGCCACCGCATGCTTGAACACCTCGCGGCCTTCCATCCGCAGATGGCCGACCGTCTGTGTCGAGGACGGCCCACCATCCACATAGAGCTTGGCTCTGTGCCGTCCGTCCGAGCGCAAATGGGTGGTCAGGATGCCGCGGTCCCCACGTGTGCCCGCCTGCGGTTGCGCTTCCATGACCAGAGCGCCTGCGCCATCGCCGAACAGCACGCAGGTAGTGCGGTCGTTCCAGTCGAGGATGCGTGAAAACGTCTCCGCGCCGATCACCAGCGCGCGCTTGTAGCTGCCGCCGCGCAACAGCGCGTCCGTCACTTGCAGTGCGTAAACAAATCCGGAGCAGACGGCCTGCAAATCGAATGCAGCGCCATGGGTGATACCAAGGCCAGCCTGCACGGAAACGGCCGTTGCAGGAAAAGTCTGATCGGGCGTTGAGGTCGCCAGCACAATCAGGTCGATCGAATTTGCTTCCATGTGCGCATTCACGAGCGCCGCCCGCGCTGCATGAAGTGCGAGATCAGATGTGAGTTCACCCGGTGCTGCAATATGACGTTCGCGAATGCCGGTGCGTTGAACGATCCATTCATCGGTCGTCGCGACCGAGCGCGCCAGCTCATCATTGCTAACGATGCGTGCGGGAAGATAGCTTCCGCAGCCGAGCACAACCGAACGCAACGTGGTCACGAGCCTGCTCCGGTCGCCTGCAAGGCGCTGGTGCCAACCTGAAGATCGCGCGCCATCGATTGGCCGATCTTCGCAAGCAGTTCATAGCGCGCCATGTCGTAGCCCAAATCAATAGCGGATGCCGTGCCTTCCACGTCCGCGCCGCCATGACTCTTGATGACAATACCGTTGAGACCGAGAAAAACTCCGCCATTAGATTTGCGCGGATCCATCTTGTCGCGCAGCGTGCGGAACGCCTGGCGCGCCAGCAAATAGCCCAGACGCGCGGCCCATGTCCTATTCATCGCAGCGCGCAGGTAAGATGTGAGCTGATGCGCGGTACCTTCGGCCGTTTTCAGCGCAATGTTACCGGCAAATCCTTCGGTCACAACCACGTCGACCACACCCTTCCCGATATCGTCGCCCTCGACGAAGCCGTGATAGTCGAAGTGAGGAAACTGGCTTTCGCGCAGAATGCGGCCGGCTTCGCGTACTTGCTCAAGCCCTTTGACTTCCTCGACCCCGATATTGAGAAGACCAACGGTCGGCCTTTCAATATCGAACAGCACGCGCGCCATTGCGCTTCCCATCGCAGCGAGATTGACGAGATGCGCTTCATCGGCACCGATCGAGGCGCCGACATCAAGCACAACGGACTCGCCTTTGAGCGTCGGCCATAGCGCGGCAATCGCCGGTCGTTCGATGCCTTCGATCATTTTGAGATTGAAGCGCGCCATCGCCATCAGCGCGCCGGTGTTGCCCGCAGATATAGCAACGTCGGCCTCACCTTTCTTGACTGCATCGATGGCGAGCCACATCGACGACTTCCAACGGCCATAACGCAGTGCCTGACTCGGTTTGTCGTCCATGCGGATGGAAATTTCTGTGTGGACCAGCTTCGACTTCGCTTTCAGGCGCGGCAGCCGGTCGAGCACAGGCGCGACAATCGCGCTGTTTCCGAAAAGCAGATATTCAATGTCGGGGTGACGCGTGAGCGAAACGTCGGCGCCGGGCAAAAGCACCGTAGCGCCATGGTCGCCGCCCATTGCATCAAGCGCGATACGAACCTTATCCGGCATGGATCGCTCTTGGCGGCCTTAGATTTGGCGGCGGCAGCTTGGACGCCGGCAGCGCAGTCATCTTAAATGGACGCACGGCCGCGACCATAGCCGCTCGGTTGCTGCAGACAAGCCGGTTCTCGGTCCCCCTCATTCCTTGCCCGCTTGTTCCCGCTTAACTGCCGCCGAGGCGCTTTTTGAGTGCTTCCAGGCCAGCAAACGGGTGCGCGCGCCCATCGTCGGGGTTCACGGGCGCGAATTCGGCACCTGCTTTGCGTGGATAAGGGTCGATGCCAAGGAACAGGAATTCAGTCGCGATCGCGCCCAGATCGAGCCTGCCGTCCGCGAGCGGCTCGGGTGGCTCATCGGCGTCACCCGCTTCCGTTTGTGACGCTTCCGGCGAGGCAAATGTCAGATCGACCGCTTCACCCAGATCGCTTTCGATCGGTTCAAGCGTAACGACACATTTTTGGCCGACGCGGGCATTCACTTGCCCGGTGACACGCACGGCCACACCGCTGCGCGTCAGGTCAAATGCGGCAGATAGCCGGGGCAGTTCGCGCAGTCCCGCCGATGCGGCGAGCGCGGCCCTGACCGGCTCCGGCGCATCGATCTCGATATGAAGGCCGGTGTCCGGAATATCGTCGACGGCGACCGGCACGCTCCAGGCGTTTTGAGCTTTTTCCATAGATCTCAATCTTTTGGCAAATCAGCCTTATCTTAAACAATAACAGCAACTGGGTCCGGCAGGTCCAGCGTGCCGGACAGAAAACCTGCCGCCGGCTGCGTTTTCAAGACACGTACCGCTTGCCGCATATACGCCGCGAGACGCACGGGCGCAGCCGCGCTCGGCGGCTCGCCGCCGTAAATGTTCCGCTTCAAGGCCTCGGCCAGCGTGTCAGGCGCGGACGCCGCCAACGCCGCCTTGTAGGCCTGCGCGCGGCCATAGAACGCCTCGCCCATCCGCTGCATCTCTTTGGGTATCGCCAGGTCGCCAATGCCAATTTCCCGCAGATTGTGGTCCATGTCCTGGCAAAATCGATCGAAAAGCGCCTGCCCCAGGTCCCGCAATTCCGGCTCCTCGCCGAGACGGTCGAGAACCGCGGCAAGGTGCAACACCAGCAGGTCAAACCGGCCGTTTATGGTGTCGGCAATCGCATATTCGCGATAAAAGCAGGGCAATCGCGCCTGCGCCACGATCATGCCATACAGGCTGGAAATGGTGTCCGGCCGCATGCGCCGGCGAAACAAGGGAAATATCATCGCGTTCGTTCGGTGGCTGCTGCGTTTGCCGCGGTTACGTCAACGCTCTGCCCGATGCAAGGCCGAAATGAACGTGTCGGATATGGGATCGAAAAAACGTGCCTCGTCGTCACCCTAGTTTCCATTTGATTCTGGCTCTTGCGGGTTCGCTCGCGCTTGCGGCCTGTGGCAGCACGACCGAAACGCTGCAGCGCGGTTACGTGCTGCCGGAAGGCGCGCTGGAACAGGTTCCGGTGGGCGCCACACAAGAGCAGGTCCTGATCGTGCTCGGCACACCTTCGACCGTCGCGACCGTCAATGGCGACGCCTTCTACTACATATCGCAGAAGGCGCAGCGCTCGGCCGCTTTCATGCCTCATGAAGTGGTCGATCAACGCGTCGTCGCGGTCTATTTCGATAAAGAACGGCGCGTGACCCGGCTCGCAAATTACGGTCTCAAGGACGGCAAATTGTTTGACTTCTATTCGCAAACGACGCCGACCGGCGGCCAGGAGCTGAGCTACATCCGCAACATCTTCAAGAACGTCGGCGTGCATCTGTAAGCGACGCGCCGCGACAAAAAAGGGCCCGCGCAGATATGCGGGCCCTTCGCGCTTTTTGGCTTGATCAGTGCGCCAGCACGGCGAGCAACAACAATGCCACGATGTTGGTGATTTTGATCATCGGGTTCACGGCCGGACCGGCCGTATCCTTGTAGGGATCGCCGACCGTATCGCCAGTCACCGCGGCTTTATGGGCATCAGAGCCCTTTCCGCCGTAGTGGCCGTCTTCGATATATTTCTTGGCGTTATCCCATGCACCACCGCCCGACGTCATCGAGATGGCGACGAACAGACCGGTGACGATGACGCCGAGCAACATGGCGCCGAGCGCAGAGAAGCCCGCCGACTTGCCCGCTGCCCCACCGCCCGCGATGAAGTAGATCGCGAAGTAGCAGAATATCGGCGACAGCACCGGCAGCATTGACGGCACGATCATCTCTTTGATCGCTGCCTTGGTGAGCATGTCGACGGCACGGCCGTAATCCGGCTTGTCCTTGCCCTTCATGATGCCGGGCTTGGCGCGGAATTGGCGTCGCACTTCCTCGACGATAGCGCCGGCAGCACGTCCGACGGCCGTCATGCCCATCGAAGCGAAGAGATAAGGCAGCAATCCGCCGAACAACAAGCCAACAACGACGTAGGGATTGTTCAGCGAGAAGTCGAGCTGGATGCCCTGGAAGTACGGATGTGCAGCCGAGGTTCTGGTGAAAAACAGCAGATCCTGATTATAGGCGGCGAACAGCACCAGCGCACCGAGACCTGCCGAGCCGATCGCATACCCTTTCGTGATCGCCTTGGTCGTGTTGCCGACCGCATCGAGCGCGTCGGTGAACTTGCGGACGTTCTTCGGCAGCCCCGCCATTTCAGCAATGCCGCCGGCATTGTCGGTGACGGGGCCGAACGCGTCGAGCGCGACCACCATGCCGGCAAGTGCCAGCATCGCTGTGACCGCGATCGCAATACCGAACAATCCTGCTTGCGCATACGCAACCAGAATGCCAGCGATGATCACGAGGGCCGGCAGCGCAGTCGATTCAAGCGAAATCGCCAAACCCTGAATGACGTTGGTGCCGTGACCCGTTACCGACGCCGCAGCGATCGACTTCACCGGGCGGAAATTGGTGCCGGTGTAGTATTCGGTGATCCATATGATCAGACCGGTCACCACCAGACCGACAACGGCGCAAATGTAGAGCGCCTGGCCGGTGAAAGTGACGCCGGCAATCGGGCCCATGCCGATCAGGGAGTCGGTGACGAACCATATGGCGATGAGCGAAAGGACCGCCGAAGCGAGGAAGCCTTTATAGAGTGCGCCCATGATCGACTTGTTGCGGCCCAGCCGTACGAAGAATGTTCCGATGATCGACGTGATGATGCACGCGCCGCCGATGGCGAGGGGATAGGTCATCATGTTCATTAGCATCGGCGTGCTGGCAAAGAAGATCGACGCGAGCACCATGGTGGCGACGATGGTCACCGCATAGGTCTCGAACAAATCGGCCGCCATACCGGCGCAGTCGCCGACATTGTCGCCAACATTGTCCGCAATCGTTGCGGGATTGCGCGGATCGTCTTCCGGAATACCGGCCTCGACCTTGCCGACC
>JBATYN010000092.1:0-11533 GCA_049674125.1 Pseudolabrys sp.
TTGCCGGGCAGTGTCCATGGCGTGGTGGTCCAGATCACGACGGAAGCGTTGGCGAGTGCACCGTGCGCCGGCGAGGTGACCGGAAACTTCACCCACACCGTATCGGAAGTGTAATCCTCATATTCGACCTCGGCCTCGGCCAGCGCGGTCTTTTCGACCACGCTCCACATCACCGGCTTGGAACCGCGGTACAAAAGCCCGTTCGCCGCGAATTTCATCAGCTCGCGCGCGATCTGTGCCTCGGCGAAGAAATCCATTGTCGTGTAGGGATGCGCCCAGTCGCCCTCGACGCCAAGACGCTTGAATTCCTCGCGCTGCACGTTGAGCCAGTGCTCGGCATAGGCGCGGCATTCCTGCCGGAACGCAACCATCGCGGCCGGGTCGGAGAGGTTCGGCTTCGCTTTATTCTTGGAGCGGTAGTTTTCTTCCTCGATTTTCCACTCGATCGGCAGGCCATGACAGTCCCAGCCCGGGACGTAGTTGGAATCGAAGCCGAGCATCTGCTGGCTGCGCGTGACCACGTCCTTAAGAATCTTGTTGAGCGCGTGCCCGATATGAATGTTGCCGTTGGCGTAAGGCGGGCCATCATGGAGAATAAATTTCTCGCGTCCTTTTGCAGCTTCCCGAAGCTGCTGGTAAAGGCCGGCCTTCTCCCAGCTCGCGAGAATCTTCGGCTCCTGCTGCGGCAAGCCGGCGCGCATCGGGAAATCCGTCTGCGGCAGGAAGAGTGTCTCGGAATAGTCGCGCTCGGGCTTCGACATCTTGGGCAAAATCCTGGCGGGGTATGTAGCAGGCCAACTGGTTAAATGTCACCCAACAGCGGGAATGCCTTACCGGCGCGCTTGAGCGCGTCACGGGCCTGGGCCGCATCGGCCATCATGTGACGCTTGAGGGCCTCGATCGATTCGAATTTTTGCTCGTGGCGGATCCAGCCGATGAAGGCAACATCGATTGTATGTCCGTACAGGTCGCCCTCAAAACCGAACAGAAACACCTCGAGCAGCGGCGCGCCCTCATCGAACATCGGCCGGCGCCCGAAGCTTGCGACGCCGTCAAAACGCTTGCCTGCGATATCGGCGCGCACGGCATAGATGCCGTGCTTGAGGCCGCAGGACGGATCGAGCCTCAGGTTGGCAGTCGGGAAGTCGAGTTCGCGCCCGCGCTTGTCGCCATGGATAACCTCGCCCGACACAAACCAGGGCATGCCGAGGAGTTCGGCCGCCTCCACCACCCTACCGGCTGCAAGCGCGGCTCGCACTGCGCCCGATGATACCGGCCTGCCTTCGTCTTCAAGCGGCGGCACCACGTCCACCGCAAAACCAAGACGTGCGCCTTGATCGGTCAAAAAGGTTGGGGAGCCCGCGCGGTTCTTTCCAAAATGAAAATCAAAGCCGATTGCCGCACCACCGATGCCGAGCACGCGTGCAAGAATGTTGGCGACAAAATCTTCCGCCGAGGTCGCCGCTAGCGCCGCGTCGAATTTCATCACGATGGCGCCATTCAGGCCGCTCGCGGCCAGCAGGCGCAGCTTGCCGCTTTCGCTGGAAAGCTGAAATAGCGGCTCCTGCGGCCGCAGGAATAACCGTGGATGTGGTGTGAAGGTGAGAGCTACGGCTTTGCGCTCCAAGGACCTGGCGCGCTTTAGGGCGGCCCCGATCACGGCGCGGTGGCCCCGATGCACGCCGTCGAAGTTGCCAATCGCCACCACGGCGCCGGCCAGTGGACCACTGTCGACCCCCTGCGCGCCACCGCGTGCAACATGGAAGTTTTTCGCTGGCACATCGGACCTGCTCATCGGAATTCCGGGCGATTGCATGAGATAGCGGTCAAGGACGTGCACATTTCATGCGAGGAACATTGGGGACCTGGCTACGGTTACCGCGCCGTTAACAAACTTTCAAATTAACGGGTTATTCAAGGCCCACTGTTATTTTTCGCCACCTTTGGGGAGAGCCCAGTGCGGGCGGGATGCACCATGGCTGTCGATCTGACCAAGCCGGTTCTGGTCGTGGACGACTACAACACGATGATTCGCATCATGCACAACCTGCTCAAGCAACTCGGTTTTGAGCAGGTGGACGACGCCAACGACGGCTCGACCGCCCTCACCAAATTGCGCAAACGCGACTATGGCCTGGTCATCTCGGACTGGAATATGGAGCCGATGACCGGCTTCACCTTGCTGCAGGAAATGCGATCGGATCCCTCGCTGGCCGAAATTCCCTTTATTATGGTCACGGCGGAATCAAAGACCGAGAACGTGATTGCGGCAAAAAAAGCCGGCGTGTCGAACTATATCGTCAAGCCGTTCAATGCGCAGACGCTCAAGAACAAGATCGACGCTGTATTCGGCGAAGTCGAAGCCCCCGCGCCAGCGGCCTAAATATTACCACCGCAATTCCTGGATCACTGCTTTCGGCATGCCGCCGGCGGCGGAGAACGTCGCCGTCAGTGCAGCACTGTCGGGCCGCTCACGGTGGCCAAGCTCGTCAGCGTGGATGCCCGATGTCACGAACAGGAAGTCCACGCCGGCCGTACGGGCGCCTTTGAGATCTGTCCGCACGGAATCGCCAACGGCCAGCACCCGGCCAGGCGCAATCTTGTGGCCGGCAGCGTCTTCCGCCTTTGCCAGCGCCAGATCGTAAATCGGCCGGTAGGGCTTGCCGGCATAAAGCACTTCGCCGCCCATGCTCGCATAAAGATCGGCGATCGCGCCGGCACAATAGACAAGCGTCGGTCCGCGTTCGACGACGACATCCGGATTGCCGCACACCATGAACAGCTTCCGCCTCAACATCGCTTCAAGTCGTGGACGATAATCTTCCGGCGCCTCGGTCTCATCGTCGTCCAGCCCCGAACAGACCACGTAATCTGCTTTTTCCGGCGAAGCGAATTGGACATCGAGTCCACGGAAAATCGAGGCGTCGCGCTCGGGGCCCAGGTGATACACGGTCTGTCCGCGTCGCGCCTCAATCACGTTGCGTGTCACGTCGCCCGAAGAGACGATGGCGTCATAGGTCTCGCGCGGGACATGAAATTTCTCGAGCTGACGTGCGACAACGTCATTCGGACGCGGTGCGTTGGTGATAAGCACCACCACTCCGCCACGACCGCGCATGCGTATCAACGCGTCACAGGCGGGCGGAGTCGCCACGATCCCGTTGTGGATTACGCCCCAAACGTCGCACAAGAGCACATCATAGTCGGGCGCAAGCTCTGAAAATTTGGAAATAAGTGGCGGCGAGGCAGAATTCATAAAAAACATTCTCCGTCATTGCGCGGAATAAGCAAACCCGCAATGACGCAGCGAAGGTATCGCGTCAATGGCCGAGAGAAAGACGTCAGCTCGCCGCCAGCAACGGGCTCGCCGCATCTTCCGTCCCTGGCTTTGCAGCCTCCGAGGTCGAGCCCTGGAGCGCCTCCGCCCGCACCGGCCGCGGCGGCGAGAACAGGAAGCCCTGGCCGAAACGAACGTCATAGTCGAGGAGATCGACAACCGTCATTTCGTTCTCGATCCGCTCGGCAATGAGGTCGATACCCGAACGCGCCAACAAGTCTGCGAGATCTTCCGGATCAATATCGCCGTGCACGCCAGGGACTTTGTTCAGCAAGAGCTTGGCTGGCACTTTCAGGAAGCGGAATGAGCGGTCGGCGAGCTGGTTCGGCTCCATATGCAGGTCGGTGAGGTGGTCCATGGAAAACCGGAAGCCACGCTGCGCAAGCGCCGCCAGGCTTTCATGCTCGATTGGACCGAACGAACGATAAGCCTCTTGCGTGAATTCAAACATCAGCGAAGACGCGAGCGCGCGATTGGCGTCCATGAAATCCAGGAATTGCCGGAACATCAACGCGTCGGTGAGTGTCGAAGCGCTGAGGTTACAAAACAGGCCGACGTCGCGGCTTTTCATGAGCAATCGGCGCGTCACCTGGACACAGCGAAATACTGCGAGGTTGTCGATCTTCGGCATAAGGCCAACGCTTTCGGCGACATCGATAAAGTCGACAGCCGGAATAATTTCACCATCGTCCGTGCGCAAACGCGACATCGCTTCGTAGTAACGGACCTTTCGCTGCGGAAGCGTGACGATGGGCTGCAAATAAAGGTCGATGCGGTTCCCGTCGGCAGCCTTGGAAATCAAGTCGGCTATACTCTCGCGCGACAGCCCGCGGAAACGCTCAATGCCGGCAACCAAGCTGTTTTCACTGAGCGCGGGCGTGCCTTCGACCGGCCGCGGAACTTCGGGCTTCGGCGCGCCGACCGGTGTGCGCACCGCCAACGCACCTTGCTTCTGCAAAGCGGTCGCGTGGGCGGCAACTGTTTCGGCAATCTGCTTCACCAATCCACCAAGCTCGCCGATCTCAGTGGCCAGTGGATCCGACGCCGGGCGCGCCCGATGTGCCGGCGATGCAATTTTGATTTCCGCTGCATTCAGGCGGCGCGAAATTTCCGCCACCTGCCGGGCGAGATCCGCGGTACCGCGCGAGAGATCTGCGATCTGATCGCCAAGGTCGCTGCGATCGCGCAGGCGATTGCTGACCGTGTTGAACAGAGCCATGCCGGTAAGAGCCGCCAATGCGACAATCGCTGACGTGGTGGCGCCGACATTGAAGCCAAGATACAGCACCGCGCCGATGGAGGCGGCGATGAGCATGACGCAGACCGCAATAAAGATGGCGCTGATGCGACGCATGCGCTTGTCCTGAGCCCTCCCCGGAGCCGGCGCCAAGCCGCCTGAGCGGCTGATTCGCGCGACCGGACATTAATGTCCAATACGGCACGGCTCCGCGCAACTCGAACTCCTGCTATGGTAGCGCGAATTCGTCCGTTATTCGCAGGAACTTAAGGCCATTGTGGACCGCTAACCCGATGCCGGCGTCCCGCCATTTTCCCGTTCTGGCCTGGATCGCCGCCGCCCCCGGGCGGGCTTTAGCGGCGATCCTGCTGCTGCACGCAGCCGTGTGGACGGCTTTGCCGACGCTCCTTTATCCCAACTTGCCCCTCGATCTGATTGAGGCGCTCACCTACGGGCGGGAATGGCAACTAGGTTACGACAAGCTGCCGCCTCTGCCCTGGTGGCTGGTTGAAATAACCTACCGGCTGGCCGGTCATGACGTCGCATACTACTTGTTGGCGCAACTCGCCGTCGTCGCTGCGTTGTGGCTGATCTGGCTGACTGCCCTGCCGTTGACCGGCCCCTTAGGCGCACTGGCCTCTGTTCTGATTGTGGACGGCCTACACTACTTCAACTACACGTCCGCCAAGTTCAATCACGATGTGATCCAGCTGCCGTTCTGGGCCCTGGCCGGATTTGCATTCCATCGCGCATTACGCGGTGGGGCAATCGCTCACTGGCTATTGCTTGGTGTGGCGATGGGGATGTCTGTTTGGGCAAAATATTTTGTGCTGGTGCTCGCGGTCCCTCTCGCGCTGTTCGTCCTGTTCGACCGTGACGCGCGTAAAACACTTGCGACACCTGGCCCCTATGTCGCCGCGGTCGTAGCGCTCATCACGATGGCGCCGCATATCGTTTGGCTCGTCCAGAATGATTTCTTGCCCTTCACCTACGCCCAGCATCGTGCCCTGCCTTCGCGGGGCCTGATCGACCATATTTGGCATCCGCTACAGTTTGCGATCAGTCAGGCCTTTTTCCTTATTCCGTTACTGCTTATCGCGCTGCCACTCCGGTTCCCCCGGCAAGGCACGGATGCACGGCCGCCAGCCGCATTCGACTTGCGCATCGTGGCCTGCCTCGCATTCGGACCGATCGCGACAGTACTGGCCATGTCTGCGATCAGCGGCCGTGGAACTGTGGCGATGTGGGGGTATCCGCTGTGGCTGTTTCTCGGACTATGGCTGGTGCTGGCCGCACGCCATGTTTTCGACGAAGCGCGGCTAATGCGCATGGTGTTCATCTGGGCCGCAGTCTTCGTAGGCCTCGCGCTGGCGTTCATCGCGAATTACGGCGTGCTGCCAAATTATGATCACCGGTACCGGGCGGTTTTCTTCCCGGGCCGCGAGTTAGGGCAGGAACTGTCACGACGCTATCGCGCCGTAACGGGGCGTCCGATCGTCTACGTGATTGGCAGCATGTGGAATGGCGGCAACATTGCGCATTATTCGCCTGATCATCCGCGCGTGCTGATCGACGGCAAGTCCGACCGTGCGCCGTGGATCGATCTTGCCGATCTGCGCACAAAAGGCGCATTGGTCGTATGGACCGTGGGCGATCTAACGGTCGTGCCGCCGGAATTGCGCTCCATTGCAGCAGACGCCGCCGTGCAGCCACCGTTCCTGCTGCGTTATTTGCGTGGAGATTCGAGCCTCAACGTTGGCTGGGCAATCCTTGAGCCAAGGCCGTCCTATGCCCTCGCCCCGCCTAAGCCACGGCCTTGATGATGCGGGCAAGCTTGTCGAATATCTCGCCAATCTGATTTTCGGTCACGATCAACGGCGGACTGAGCGCCAAAGTATCGCCGACCGCGCGGAACATGACATCGTGTTCGAAGAAGCCCAGCTCCAGCGCTTCCATGCCGCGCCTGCCTACACCGTCCGGCTTGCTGGCCAGGTCGATACCAACCATCAAGCCAACCGGTCGAATGTCGAGGACATTGGGTAGGCCTTTAAGCGCCATTGCGGCTTGTGCCCACGCAGCTTCCAGCTTGCGCGCCTGCTCAAACAGGCCTTCCTCGCGATACAAGTCGAGAGTGGCGAGGCCGGCCGCACACGCGAGCGGATGTGCCGAATAGGTATACCCGTGGAAAAGCTCGATGACGTGTTCGGGCCCTTTCATGAAGGCGTCGTAGACACCCTTTCGCACAAGCACACCGCCCATCGGCACCGAGCCTGACGTGACGCCTTTTGCAAACGTGATCATGTCGGGGACGACCCCATAGCGTTCGGCTGCGAACGCATAACCCAGACGGCCGTAGCCCGTGATGACTTCGTCGAATATCAAAAGGATCCCGTGCTTGTCGCAGATGGCGCGCAGCCTATCGAGATAGCCTTTAGGCGGCGCCAGTACACCAGTCGATGCCGCCACGGGCTCAACGATCACTGCTGCGATCGTTGAAGCGTCGTGCAGCGCGACGAGACGGTCGAGGTCGTCGGCGAGATGCGCGCCCCATTCGGGCTCGCCAATTGTGAAGGCTTGCTTCTCGCGGTTGTAGGTCATCTGCAAGTGATCGACGCCGGCGAACAGCGCGCCGAATTGCTTGCGGTTGTTGACGATGCCGCCAACGGCGATGCCGCCAAAGCCGACGCCGTGATAGCCGCGTTCACGTCCGATCAGCCGCACCCGCGAGCCGTTGCCGCGCACTCCGTGATAGGCAAGTGCGATCTTGAGCGCCGTGTCGACAGCCTCAGAGCCAGAATTGCAGAAAAATACGTGGTCGAGATCGCCCGGCGCGAGTGCGGCCACGCGGCCGGCCAGCTCGAACGCCTTGGGGTGGCTAAACTGGAAGGCGGGCGCGTAGTCGAGCGTCGCAGCTTCGCGCTGGATCGCTTCCACGATCGGGGCGCGGTTATGGCCGGCATTGGTGCACCAGAGGCCGGCCGAACCGTCGATCAACTGCCGCCCGTCACTGGTGAGGTAGTGCATATCCTTGGCACCGACGACGATCCGCGGCCGCTTCTTGAAGGCGCGGTTTGCCGTAAACGGCATCCAATAGGGTTCTAGATCGTTGGGGAGACCGATTTTTGCCTGCGCCTGGGCTTGTGCCATGACCTGCTACCGTTTGGGCCGCCCTACCCGGCCTTGTACCGGGCTTCCACGGCTTGTCCATTTTACACATAAAGACGTGGATGGTCGGGACAAGCCCGGCCATACCCGTTTACAGCGTTGCCGTAACGCGCGTGTCTGATATGTAGACCGCAAATGGCCGACAAGCCCAATAAGCCGCAAAAGCTCAAAGCCCGCCTCCCGCGCGGCCTCTCCGACCGCGGCCCGGCCGAAATCGCCGCCACCCGTCACATGGTGGAAGCGATCCGAGTGGTCTTCGAACGCTATGGTTTTGAGCCGGTGGAAACACCGGCAATCGAATACACCGACGCGCTCGGCAAGTTCCTGCCCGACCAGGACCGGCCGAATGAAGGGGTGTTCTCTTTTCAGGACGACGATGAGCAGTGGCTCTCGCTGCGCTATGACCTGACCGCGCCGCTGGCGCGTTACGTCGCGGAGAATTATCAAAACTTGCCACTACCGTACCGCTCGTATCGTTACGGCTGGGTGTTCCGCAACGAGAAGCCGGGACCAGGACGCTTCCGCCAGTTCATGCAATTCGATGCCGACACCGTCGGCGCCGCGTCGCTCGCCGCCGACGCCGAGATGTGCATGCTCGCTGCCGACACGATGGAAGCGCTCGGCATTCCGCGCGGCCAATATATGGTGAAGGTGAATAACCGCAAAATTCTGGATGGCGCGATGGCTGCCCTCCAAATTCCTGCGGAGAAACATCTCACGACGATGCGCGCAATCGACAAACTCGATCGGCTCGGCATCGATGGCGTAAGAATGTTGCTCGGTAAAGGACGCAAAGATGAAAGTGGCGATTTCACCAAAGGTGCAGACTTAACAGACCCCCAGATTGCGGGTGTCGTCGCAGCGATTACCGGGAAAGGTGACGCGTCGAGTTCGATGCCAACCATCGCAGGCGAACAGGAACTTGCGGAAATCGCCGCATTGGTGAACGCGGCCGGATACGCTGACCGAGTCCGCATCGACAAAACGGTCGTCCGCGGCCTCGAGTACTACACAGGCCCGGTTTACGAGGTCGAACTCACTTTCGAGATCAAGGACGAGAAAGGCCGGCCAGTGCGCTTCGGCTCGGTTGGCGGCGGCGGACGCTACGATGGCCTCGTATCACGCTTCCGCGGCGAACCGGTTCCCGCTACGGGCTTTTCCATCGGCGTCTCGCGTTTGCAGGCGGCGTTGACCGCGCTCGGCAAGCTAGGCGAGAAACCAGCTGCCGGTCCTGTCGTGGTGACTGTGTTCGACCGCGAGCGGATCGCCGACTATCAGCGCTTGGTGGCAGCGCTGCGTGCAGCCCATATCCGCGCCGAGCTTTATCTCGGCAACCCAAAGAACAACATCGGCACACAACTCAAATATGCCGACAAACGCGGCTCGCCTTGCGCCATCATCCAGGGCGGCGACGAAAAGGCGCGCGGCGAGGTCCAGATCAAGGATCTGATCCTCGGCGCGACGCTCGCCGAAACCAAGGACCGCGAGGAATATTTGAAGAAACAGGCCGACGCCCAGTTTGCGGCCAAGGAAAACGCACTGGTCGAGGCCGTGCGCAAGCTGCTCGCGCGGCACAAGCTGGCCTAGGGCAACGCTGCGCAAGCGCCGACCTTATGGGCGTTGCGGTGGCGTGCCGTTCATCTTCTGGATGTCGAGCACATTCATCTTCATGCCGTTGCCCATCATGACATCGCCGGGCTTTTGTCCCGCAGCGCACGGTCCCAGCCATTTCGCTGCAATTGTCATGTGCGACTCGCCGCCGGGCGCGACACCTGGAGTTGGCCGACCGCCTTGGCGGGTCGAGTTGATCTGGACCGTATAGGCGCTGTTGAAATCACCGCTGACGATCGCACGTGACGTCGTTGTCGTTTCACCGAAGTTGCAAACCGAATCGACCGTGATAGTGCCTCCACTGTTTTGCACGTCGCGCTTCTGGCAGTTTCGGTCTGCCGCGCCACCGAAATTGAGCGTCATCAGTTTGTCCGTGCTTGCGTCGGTGCACTGCTGCATGAGCTGGGCCGGTAGATTGCGCCCCTCGAATTCCATTTTAAGTTCCCACAAGCCGGCCTTGCGCATCGGCAGGTCGAGCGCAATGACAGGCGCAGCAGACAGCAGAACGACAGCAGCAATAGCAAGATAGCGGTGCATGAGGTTTTGCTCCGGCGCAGGTCAAATTATCTATGATGATACGTTACGACGTCAACGCCATCGACGACAGTGACGATCGTCACGCGCAGATCAAACGGTGACGACGTCTCCGTCCACGCGGTACCCATCGTACGCGTCGAGGCTGTAGCCGAGCATTTGTTCGACAGCATCGAAACTGTCGATGATCGACACGTAGTCGACAACCTTTTCGTCGCGGAACTGAATGAAATGCGCGATGCGGTAACTGATGGCGCGGCCACCCGCGCGCTTGGTTGCGGTGAGCCGGCCGAGCACCGCCGCCTGGTCGCCATCCACTAGCATTTTCTTTGCGATGAAGCGGCGATCCGACAACAAGGTCGGGATCTCCCGCACCAACAGTTTCATCACCACGTCCTTGCCGACGCGCCGGCCACAGAACGGCAGAATGTCGACCGGACCGCTGATGGTCCAGACCACATCGTCGTCGAGAAAGGTAGCAAGCGCATCCATGTCACGGATCGACAGGGCGTGGTAAAATGCCTCGACGACCGCTCGCGGGACAGGATTGTTCATTGGCCACGCCTCCAGCGACAGTGAAGCGCGGTTGTATTGAGATTCCCTTACCCGTATCGCGACAGGCCGTGAGCGCCCTGTAAACCAGGCCGTCTTTGCCTGCTGCCGTAAGAGGCGGCACAAAATTTGTTAACGACGACAAACATTTGACCGCCCTGACCGTTGAGGCCAGCGAGCAAAGATCGTCGAATCCTTAAGAACGCCATGCTAAATGGCCCCCGCATAAACCCGAATTTTCGGCTGTTTGAGACACGGATGAACGCGAGCGCACCAACGCAAGGTAAGGACACACGGGCGGAGACGCTCGTCGCATCCTATGAGCGCGCCGGTTACGCGCGTGTTGCGCCCGCTATGCTGCAACCTGCGGAGCCCTTTCTCGATCTTTCGGGCGAAGAAATTCGCAGGCGAATGTATCTAACGACCGCGCCAGACGGTGGTGAGTTCTGCTTGCGCCCCGACCTCACAATTCCTGTCTCTCGCGACTACCTCGTCTCGCCGCGCAGTGGAAAGCCGACAGGCTACTGCTATCTCGGACCGGTTTTCCGGCACCGCAGCGACGCGCCGGCGGAATTTCTGCAAGCCGGCATTGAATCCTTTGGGCGGTCGGACAAAGCGGCAGCCGATGCCGAGATGCTGTCGCTCGGCCTGGAAGCAACGGCACACTACGGCGTCGTTGCGCCCGACATCCAAATCGGCGACGTCGCTTTGTTCGCAAGTCTCGTTGCAGGGCTCGATCTGCCACCGGCGTGGAAGCGCCGCCTTATTAAAGATTTCAACCGCAAGACCAATCTTGCGCAGGACCTCGACCGGCTCATGCTCGGCGGCAACAACGCGCGTCCCGAATATCAGGGCGTGCTGGCGGCGCTTGCGGGCTCCGACCCGAAAGCTGCACATGCCCTGGTTACCGACTTGCTGTCGATTGCCGGCATCAACGCCGTCGGAGGACGTTCCGTTGGCGAGATCGCCGATCGTTTCCTTGAACAATCTGCGCTTGGCGCCAGCGCCAGGCTGCCGCGCGACGTGCGTGGACTGATCGAACGTTTTCTCGCCATTCAAGGCGATCCCGACGAAGCGGCTGCAGCGCTCCGTGCTCT
>JBATYN010000093.1:0-12622 GCA_049674125.1 Pseudolabrys sp.
CGGGCGAGCTGGCCGCCGCCAAGAATGCCGATGGTCGCGCCGGGTTTCAGCAAGGGTTCAATCTTTGGGCCGTTTGGTGACGGCCTTCGTCTGCCGCGCGCGCCAGGCATCGAGCCGTTTGGCGATCCCGGCGTCCGAAAGTGCCAGCACGGCCGTCGCCAACAGCGCCGCATTGATCGCGCCTGCTTTGCCAATGGCCAGGGTGCCGACCGGGATGCCGCCCGGCATCTGCATGATCGAGAGTAGGGAATCTTTGCCCTCCAGCGCGTGCGTGTTCATCGGGACGCCGAAGACCGGGAGCGGGGTGAGCGAGGCCGCCATGCCGGGAAGGTGGGCAGCGCCGCCGGCGCCGGCGATGATGACCTTGAATCCATTCTTTCGTGCGCTGCCGGCGAAGTCGTAAAGCCGCTTGGGTGTGCGATGAGCCGATACAATGCGAGCTTCATACCCGATCCTGAGCGAATCGAGGATCTTGCCCGCATGTTTCATCGTGGCCCAGTCCGACTGGCTGCCCATGATGATCGCGACTGATTTTGCAGCCATTTCGCTCCCCGAATCCGCTGTCCCCTGCGGAAGGAAGCGGCGGATTATAGGTTGAGGCCCTCCGCTGGCAAGGCGAAAGGGGTATTCTCATGTTCAGGGTTAAGATTCGCGAGGCTTAAACCATGGGCCGCTTTAAAGCCGAAGCACGCGTGGGCGACGCCTTTGCGCCAGCCGCTCCATTGCTGGCCGAGATTGAACGGCTCAAGCGCGAGGTCGCTATTGCGCGCGCGCGTGTTGCCGAGCTGGAGGCACGCGCCGATATCGATTCGCAGCTCGATATCCTCAACCGCCGCGGATTTGAGCGTGAGCTCGAGCGTGCGCGCGCGCACGTCCAGCGCTACGGTACGCAAGCAGCGTTGATGTTCATCGACCTCGACGGCTTCAAGGCAATCAACGACCGCTATGGTCATGGCGTCGGGGACGCCGTGCTCAAGGCTGTGGCACGCGAGCTCTCTAGCCATGTACGGGCATCCGACATCATCGGGCGTCTCGGCGGTGATGAATTCGGCGTACTCATTTGGCGCGTTGACGAAGCTCAAGCCACGGCGAAAGCGCGCGAGCTCGAGACCCGCATCGGAGGGGTTGCTATTGCGCACGGGCAGGCACGCATTCAGGCTGCCGCCAGCGTCGGAACAGCGCCGCTTCTCGCCGAGTGCAGCGCGACCGAAATCATCGCAGCCGCTGATCGTGCGATGTATGTGCGCAAGGAGCAGAGGCGAGGGTAAACGGTACCCGATTACGCAATAATGTCGGGCGTGAGCTGATCTTCGATGCGGCGGATCTTGTCACGCAGCACCAGCTTGCGTTTCTTGAGCCGCTGCACCTGGATGAGGTCGGAACCGGGGGAGATAACCAAGGCCTCGATCGCCGCGTCGAGGTCGCGATGTTCCTGCAGCAGGCGCGCCAGCTGCTCCCGCAACGTGCGTTCTTCCTCGTTGGTCATTGCCACCGTTGGTTCGCTTGCGCTTCACCGGGCCGTCTCGGCAAAAGCGGCACAATTATTGCGTTTTCCACAAGGGCGTTCAAGCTCGTAGAAAAATCGACGCCAATCAAAGGGTTTGCGATGGTTTGCCGCGGCACGGGGTCGGCTGTACCGTCGCTCTTGTGGCGAGTCTGAGCTATACTTAAATCGGAGAGAGCCACTGATTGAGGAGACATACCGCATGTCGATGCAATCGCACCTTGCGGAATTGGAAAAACGACATCAGGCCCTCGAAGACGAAATTTCCGAATGCCTGACCCATCCCGCGGTCGATGACCTGAGAGTAGTGGAGCTCAAGCGGCGAAAATTGCAGGTGAAGGACGAGATCGAAAGGCTACGCCATAACGGCCACGCCAGCGTGCACTGACCGGTTCGATCTCACGCGCAGAAATTGGAATTAGCCAGCCGGCTTATAGCCGAACTCGGGTTTGCCCGGGTTCGGCTTTTTTTTGAGCAACAAAATCACCCGACTCCGTCTGCCGCGGGCCGGCAGGAGCAGGTATAGTCGCGGCAACAAAAAAAGCCGTCCCGGGGAGGATAATGCCATGGTCCGATTTGTCTCTGCCGTGATATCGGCGTTCGCCATCGTTCTGGCGGTCACAGACGGTGTGTTTGCCGCCGACTATCCGACGCGCACGGTCACCTTGGTGGTGCCTTATCCGCCCGGCGGCGGCGTCGATGCGATGGCGCGTGTCGTCGCGCAAAAGCTGTCTGAAGCTTTTCACCAGCAGGTCATCGTCGATAACCGGCCCGGCGCCGGCGGTACAATCGGCACGCGCGTCGTCGCGCAGGCCGCGCCCGATGGCTACACGCTGTTGCTCGGTCATACCGGCACCATTTCGATCAATCCCAGCCTCTACGCCAACGTCGGCATCGATCCCCGCAAACAATTCGCACCCATCGGGCTGGTCGCCTCCATGCCGGTGGCGCTGCTTGCCAATCCATCTTTCCCCGCTACGACGGTGGCCGACGTGATCGCCCTCGCCAAGAAAGATCCCGGTAAGCTCAACCTCGGCACATCGGCGATTGGAACTGGCGGCTATATGTGCGCCGAACAATTCAAAGCGGATGCAGGCGTCGACCTGGCAATCATCCCATACAAGGGAACAGCGCCGGTCATGAACGATCTCCTCGGCGGCCATGTACCTATGGCTTTCGGCGTACTGCCGCCAGCGCTTGGCAATCTCCAGGCGGGTAAGCTGCGCGCGATTGCGGTCACGAGCAAAAAACGCTTTTCGCTGCTGCCGGATGTGCCGACTTTCGACGAATCCGGGCTACCGGGCTTTGAAGCCGTGCTGCACTACGGCCTGCTGGCGCCGGCCGGAACGCCCAAGGAGATCGTGGACAGGCTCAATACAGAAGTACGCAAGCTGGTCGATACGCCCGAGGTGCAGAAGCAAATTCACAATGAGGGCGGCGACCCGATGACCTCGACACCGGCCGAGTACGCCGCCGATATCGACAAGGAAGAGACCAAGTGGGGTGGCCTTGTGAAAAAATTGGGGCTGAAGGTCGAGTAGGCATGATGCTGCGCGGCATTTGGGTAATTCTCGCGTTTATCGTTTTCGCGCCGCTTGGTGCAACAGGAAAAGTCCGTGCGGACGATTATCCGAACAGGCCGATCACCTTGATTGTGCCGTTTCCACCCGGCGGCAGCACCACCGTGATGGCGCGAAACGTCGCCGACAAACTTTCTGTGGCGCTCGGCCAGCAGATCGTCGTGGAAAATCGCGGCGGCGCCGGCGGCACCATCGGCACGCGGTTTGTGGCGAAAGCCGCACCCGACGGCTACACCATTTTGCTGAGCTACACGGCCACAGTGGCAATTGCGCCGGCCATGAACGTCAATGCCGGCTACGATCCACGCAAGGATTTCGCGCCGATTGGCATGATCGGCGCTGCGCCCAATGTGCTGGTGGTGCATCCATCGCTGCCGGTGCATTCGGTGGCCGAGCTGGTCGCCTATGCGAAGGCGGCGCAGGCGCCGCTGCAGTATGGCTCGCCGGGTGTCGGCACCGTGAACCACCTCGCCGGAGAGTATCTGGCGGCCGAGGCCGGAATTAAGCTCCAGCACGTGCCCTACAAGGGGAATGGCCCGGCCATGGGCGACCTGCTCGGCGGCCACATTTTGATGATGTTTGTGCCGATCCCGGTCGCGCTCGGCAATATCAAGGCAGGCACATTGCGCGGAATAGCCATTACCAGCGGGAAGCGTTCGAGCCTCTTGCCCGACATCCCGACGCTTGCGGAAAGCGGCGTGCCCGGTTTCGACGTTGCGCTGCGCTACGGGCTGGTTGCGCCCGCCGGCACGCCACCATCTGTCATCGCGCGGCTCAACAAGGAACTCAATGTGGCGCTCGCGGCTGAAGACGTGAAGAGCCGGCTCGAAACGGAAGGCGCCGAAGCATTGCCCGGCACGCCGGAGGCCTACGCCGCCGATATCGACAGCGAAGAGAAGAAGTGGGGTGGGCTGGTGAAGAAGCTCGGCCTTAAAGTTGAATAGATTGGTCCATCCTCCGCTCATTCCCGCGCAAGCGGGAATCCAGAGCCGACTGCAAAGCCTGTTTATTTTGACCTGGGTCCCCCGTTCGCGGGGACGTACGGCGGAGGGCTGGTGAAAAGGCTTGGATTGAAGGTAGAATAGCGCGTTGCCGCCGTGCAGCCATATTATGCTGCTCGAATCTGTCAATAACAGACTACTGAGGCCGCCATGAAATTCCGCCAGACGTCCCGTGCGTTCGTCGCTGCCGCTGCGTTGCTCGCGGCGCTGTCAGCGGCACCCGGTGCGAAGGCTTTCACCATCGAGGATCAAGGCGGTCCCGGCGGCGGCCGCGGTTTTGTTGATATGGACAAACCGGCCGCTGCGCCCGACCGCATGGCGCCGGTATCGCCGTTCAATTCCGACACCGGCCAGACCACGATGAAGCAGGGCAACACGACGCTTCAGTTCGGCCAGCAGCGTTCCTTCAACGAGCGCTACAACACCAACAATTTGTTCGATCCCTACGCACGCGAAGGGCGCTAGGCGCGATCGAGTCCGACTGCTTTCCCGGCACGAGCCTCTATCGTTTGCGCGAGAGGAACGCGGCGAATGCCGCTTTCGCCTCTGGAGCATTGAGCCGTATCTTGAAAGCTTCGACCTCCTCGTCGATCCGCGAGACGATTTCCTCGCTCGACCCGCGCATTAATCGGCGCGCCACTGTGACGCTCTCGGGTGGCAATGCTGCGATGTCGCGCGCGGCGGTGAGCGCGTGTGCGTCGAGCTCGGCGGCCGGCACCACCGCGTTGACGATACCCGCGTCTTTGGCCTCGATGGCGGATAGTGGCTTGCCCATTACCAGCAGCGAGAATGCGTGCGCATGGCCCATCAGCCGCGGCGCAATCAGGCTGGAGCCTGCTTCCGGCAACAGGCCGAGCGATACGAAAGGCGTCAGCAGGACCGCACTATCGGACGCGATCACCTGATCGCAATGCAGCAGCATCGTGGTGCCAACACCGACTGCGGCGCCACTGACGGCCGCGACCAGCGGTTTTTCGCAACGTGCCAGTGCATGCAGGAAGCGAACAATCGGCGCGCCGAGCGCGCCGCTTTTTGCCATCGCAACGAAATCGTTGAGGTCGTTGCCGGCGCAGAAGACTTCCGGCGCACCCGCGAGTAACACGCACCGCACGCTCGCATCCGAACTGGCATCCTCGATTGCCGCCGCCATTGCCTCATACATCGCGAGGGTTAGCGCATTTTTCTTTTCCGGCCGGTTCATCCGGATTTTACGAACCGGGCCGTCATTGCTGATGAGAATGTCAGGCATCGATGATTCACACCGCCTTCGCCAGTTCGCGCAGCTTGAATTTCTGGATCTTGCCCGTGCTGGTCTTCGGAATTTCGGCGAACACAACGTGGCGCGGGCACTTGTAGCCGGCCAAATGCTTGCGGCACCATTGCATCAAATCGTCGGCGCTCGCATTGGTGCCGGGCTTCAATTCGACAAAAGCGCAGGGCGTTTCGCCCCATTTTTCGTCGGGTTTTGCGACCACCGCGGCGGCGGCGACGGCGGGATGCTTGTAGAGCGCATCTTCGACTTCGATCGAAGAAATGTTCTCGCCGCCGGATATGATGATGTCTTTGGATCGGTCCTTGAGTTGGATATAGCCGTCGGGATGCATCACTCCGAGATCGCCGGTGTGGAACCAGCCGCCGGAGAATGCTTTTTCGGTCGACGATTTATTCTTGAGATAGCCTTTCATTACGACATTGCCGCGCATCATCACTTCGCCCATCATTTCGCCATCGCGCGCAACGGGCGTCATTGCCTCCGGATCGAGAATGTCGAGGCCTTCGAGCGCGCTGTAGCGCACGCCCTGGCGCGCCTTTTTTTCGGCCTGTTCGGCGGCCGGTAAAGCATTCCACTCAACGTGCCAATCGTTGACGACCGCCGGCCCGTAGCATTCCGTAAGCCCGTAAAGATGGGTGACGTTGAAGCCGGCTTCCTTCATCGCCGCGAGCACCGCCTCAGGCGGCGGCGCTGCCGCCGTGAAGAATTCGACCACATGCGGTAGCGGTTTCTTTTCGTTTGCGGGTGCATTGAGGAGCGTCGCCATCACGATCGGCGCGCCGCACAGATGCGTCACTTTGTGGCCGGCGATTGCGTCATACATGGCAGTCGCGCGCACGGCGCGCAGGCACACATGCGTGCCCGCCACAACCGAGATGGACCACGGAAAGCACCAGCCGTTGCAGTGGAACATCGGCAGCGTCCACAGATAAACCGGGTGCTTGCCCATGGAACAGGTGACGACGTTTCCGACCGCGAGCAAATGCGCGCCGCGGTGATGATAGACCACGCCTTTGGGGTCGCCGGTGGTCCCCGAGGTGTAGTTCAGCGCGATCGCATCCCATTCGTCGTCGGGCATTTTCCAGGCGTAATCAGGATCACCCAGCGCGACAAAGTCTTCGTATTCGATTGTTCCCAGCCGCTCGCCGGTGCCTGTGTATTCCGGGTCGTCGTAGTCGATCACCAGCGGCTTCACTTTGGCGAGGGCGAGCGCCGCCTTCATCACCTTGGAAAATTCGCGGTCGGTGATCACCACCTTGGCATCGGCGTGATCGAGCGAAAAGGCGATGATTGGTGCGTCGAGCCGCGTGTTGAGCGTGTTGAGCACGCCCTGGCACATCGGCACGCCGTAATGGCACTCGAGCATCGCCGGCGTGTTGGCGAGAAATACCGAGACGGTATCGCCGCGCTTGATGCCGCGTTTCGCGAGCGCGGACGCCAGACGGCGTGTACGTGCGTATAACTCTGCGTAGTTGCGCCGCATCGGCCCGTGGATGACGGCCGTGTGGTGCGGGAAGACAACGGCCGAGCGTTCAAGAAAGCCGAGCGGTGTCAGCGGCTGATAGTTGGCCGGATTGCGGTCGAGATCGGTATCGTAAGGCGTTTTCGCCATTGCCCGTTCCCCTCGGACAAAAGGCTAGCCGCCATTTGGAGGCTTGTCATCGCCAGGCTGCAAAATGGCGGTTCAGCGAACGTAGGGCCCATGCGCCTTGGCTATCGCCAAGTTGTGAAGCTCCGGGGCCATCCCGATCGTTGCTATTCTATTTGTTGATCGTCAGCGATGTGGCGGGATCGTTGGACGTCATGACCAACGGCGCGACGCAGGTATAAGCTGCGATCCGCGAATAGAGCGTGCCCATCATGTCATCGATGCCCTGCGACGGAAATGTGTGGTTCCACGAGGCGAAACGCACAGGCCGGTGGTCTATCGGGATGCATTCCCGGAGCAGCACTTTTGCGCCCTTTGGCGAGATCACATAGCCGCAAATTCCCATCGACATATTGAGCCGATGCAAACCAACCGGGTTTGCCGATTCCGCAAATTCGGAAAGGTGTTTCGCGGTCGGATGCGGCACAGAAAATCCGCCGCCAAAAAGGAAGCCAGGCGCGATATTCAATTCGAGCGGCCTGTCGGTATTGCATCCCATGAGGACAATATCGAATTCATCGAGTTTTCCCACCGTCTCAAGCAATCGCGCCTTGAGGTCGTTACGCGCCTGCGCGTCATCTTCGAGAACGGCAAAATGTTTCGTCTGGCCAGCGCACCGTCGCCATAACGCCAAATGTGACATGGCGGCGCCGATCGAGCCGGGCTTGAGCGTGGTTCCTTTGGCGGTGATTTCATTTGCGGCTGCGACCAGGTCGATTTCCCGATGATCGATGCCCTCAAAATGGCAAAAGTCGATTCCGCACTTTGAATTTCGTGCGCGAAACTCCTCGAGCCGCTGAGGCGTTCGTTTGAGGCTGATGACGTAACAATCAAACAGGTTAGCGAACTGACTATCCATCTCTCAATATCCCGGTCCCGCTCTCGCGGTAGCGGGTCCTACTTGAGTTGGTCAAGGAGGTTTTTTCCGAGCGGAATGAGGCCGGAAGGCTGCGGCATCGGCAGTTCAATGCCGAGCGCCTTTAACTCGGCACGTGACTCGGGAGAATCCTTCGGCAACAAACGGACTGCCATCTTGAAGTCGTCGATCGCGTGCTCGCGATCGCCCGTCATGCGGTAAGCCACGCCGCGCTGATGATAGACCAGCGCGAAACTCGGTTCGAAATTAATCGCCGCAGTGTAATCGTCGATCGCGTGCTCGAAATCGCCTTTGGCCACGTAAGCGTTGCCGCGCACCGTCAAGGCGCTGACGTTGTACGGTTCGGCAAGCATCGCCTTGCTGCTGTCGGCGATGGCGCGCGCCGGATTGCCGAGTACGACGAAAATTGACGCGCGGCGGATATAGCCGGCGGTGGACGTGGGCTCGAATTGTGTCAGCTGGCTGTAGTCGGCGAGGGCCGCTTTGTGGTCGCCGGCTCTTTCGTGAGCCTGTCCACGATCCCAATAGGCCTCGTCGTATTTGGGATCGATGCGCAGCGCTTCGTCGAAGTCGGCGATCGCATGCTCGTTATCATGTCCGTAAAAGTAGCTCAGGCCGCGAAATCGATAGGCTGAGGCCATCTTGGGGTCCAGCCGGATGGCGTGGGTGAGGTCGGCGATTGACTCTTCGAGCTCGTGTTTGTCCTGGTGCACCGTGCCGCGGACGAAATAGGCACCTGCGTTCGGATGCAGAGCGATCGACTCATTGAAGTCGGCCATCGCTTCATCGAAATCCCATTTTCTCTGATAAGTGAGCCCGCGAAAATAAAGAGCCATAGCCCTTCCGGATATGGAGTGCGACCTGTTTTCAATAATCGTCGTACATCCGGGGATCGCCTGGGCGGGGATGGTGGACAGGCAGTCGGCAAGATCGTCCGCCGCCGCCAGCGACGGTTGGGCGAGCAGGCCGGCCACCGCTAAAATCAGAAAACTGATGCGCATATGGTTTCTCGGCGCGCTGAAGCCGATCTTGCAATCATAACATTGGTCGCAACCGGTGGTCAGCTGGTTCACCCGCACCGAATATCCAGTGGGGACGGACGAATTTGCGCTGGGCCAAAGCCCCGGTCCGCGCGGCGCCTGCCTTGTGTGTGCAGGGTGGGCGTTCCACAATCGACGCAATTGCTAGCCCTCACCCTGAGGAGCGGTCGGCAGCATCGCGTTTCGAAGGGGAGGGCGCGCTTCCTTCATCCTTCGAGACGGCGCTTCGCGCCTCCTCTGGATGAGGAAAGCCGAGAGGATAAAAATGGACGCCCGGTCGAGCCGTTATCCCGAGGTTTATGCGCATTGGCAGCGCAACCCGGAGGCGTTCTGGGCGGAAGCGGCGGCGGACATCCATTGGTTTGAGAAGCCGAAGAAGATCTTCGACAAGGACGCCGGCATCTATGGCCGCTGGTTCACCGGCGCCAGCTGCAACACCTGCTACAACGCGCTCGATCGTCATGTGCTCGCCGGCCGCAATGACCAGCCGGCGCTGATCTACGACTCTCCTGTCACCAACACGGTAAAGACCTTCACCTACGGCCGCATGCTGTCAGAGGTGCAGTTGCTCGGTGCTATGCTGCGCGACTTCGGTGTGGAGAAGGGCGACCGCGTTATCATCTATATGCCGATGGTGCCGGAGGCGGTGTTCGCGATGCTCGCTTGCGCGCGCATCGGCGCCATCCATTCGGTGGTGTTCGGCGGGTTTGCAGCGAAGGAGCTCGCCACGCGCCTCGATGATTGCAAGCCGAAGGTCATCCTCTCCGCCAGCTGCGGCATCGAGGGCGCACGCGTCGTGCCGTACAAGCCGCTGCTCGATGAGGCGATCAATCTCGCGAAGCACAAGCCGCAGGCCTGCATGATCCTCCAGCGTCCGCAATGCGAGGCCAAGCTTACGCAAGGCCGCGATCACGACTGGCGCAAGGTGTGGGAAAACGCGGTCAACTACGCCAAAACGAGCGAGTGCGTGCCCGTTGCCTCAACCGATCCGCTCTACATTCTCTACACGTCGGGTACCACGGGAATTCCGAAGGGTGTGGTGCGCGACAACGGCGGCCACATGGTCGCACTAAAATGGTCGATGCCGAATCTCTACGACATCCAGCCCGGCGAGGTGTGGTGGTCGGGCTCCGATGTGGGCTGGGTGGTCGGCCACTCGTACATCGTCTATGCGCCGCTGTTTCACGGCTGCACGACGATCCTCTATGAGGGCAAGCCGGTCGGCACGCCTGATGCCGGCGCATTCTGGCGCGTGATCGCGCAACATGGCGTGGTGTCGCTGTTCACGGCACCGACCGCATTTCGCGCCATTAAGAAGGAAGATCCCAAGGGCGAATTCATCAGAAAATACGATCTCTCCAAATTTCGAACGCTGTTTCTCGCCGGCGAGCGCGCTGATCCGCCGACAATCCAGTGGGCGGAAGAAGTGCTGGGCGTGCCGGTGATCGACCACTGGTGGCAAACGGAAACCGGCTGGTGCATCGCCGGAAATCCAGTCGGCCTCGGCGCGCTGCCTGTGCGTTACGGTTCGGCCTGCGTGCCGATGCCGGGCTACGCCATCGATATTGTCGACGAGAGTTGCAAGTTGCAGCCGGTGAACAAGATCGGCTCGATTGTGGTGAAGCTGCCGCTGCCGCCCGCCTGCTTTCCGACATTGTGGCAACAGGATACGCGCTTCAAGGAAAGCTACCTCGCGGAGTTTCCCGGCTACTACAAAACGGCGGACGCTGGCTACAAGGATGAGGACGGCTACATTTACGTGATGAGCCGCACCGACGACATCATCAACGTCGCCGGTCACAGGCTCTCCACCGGCGGCATGGAGGAGGTGCTGGCCGCGCATCCGGATGTCGCTGAATGCGCCGTGCTTGGCATCAAGGACGACCTGAAAGGCGAAGTGCCTTGCGGCTTCATCGTGCTCAAGGCCGGCGTCAATCGGCCGCCCGTGGAAATCGAAAAGGAAATCGTGGCGCTGGTGCGCGAGAAGATCGGCCCGGTGGCGGCCTTCAAATTGGCGATCACCGTCGCGCGTCTTCCGAAAACACGCTCAGGGAAAATTCTGCGCGGCACGATCAAGAAGATCGCCGACGGCGAGCCGTGGTCGATGCCTGCGACGATTGACGATCCGGTGGTTCTCGATGAGATCGGCAGCGCGTTGAAAGGGTATGGGGTCGGTAAAAACCCCAACTAAAGATCGCCCATACGCAATACCGGTTGCTAATTACCGTGATCGTGCAGCGGAAGTTCCCGCGCGTGACAAAACAATCACACGGACAATGAAAATCAAATGGCGCCACGGTTTAGGGCCGTCTTGCCACGGTCTTGCCCTGATTGGCTGTCGGATTTCGTCGGATGGGGGACACGCCTTTGGCTTCATCCTTACACATCTGGAGCTTTGTCCGACTGGTTGCCGTCGCACTCACTGCGGCAGCACTTGGCGCGTGCAATCAGTCGACAATTGCCACCAACAAGTCCGACTTGGGCGTCGCTAACCAAAGGACCTGGCCGGAGGAAAACCAGGAGGCACCGGTGGCGCACAGGCGCGTTGCGATCAGAACGATCAAGCACACGCCCTACAAACGCACAGCCGCGACGTCGCCAACATCTTATGGGATCGCGAGCTTCTACTCGGACGAACAACTGACGGCGAACGGTGAAAAATTCAATCCGAACGCAATGACCGCTGCTCACCCGACATTGCCATTTGGCACCCGGCTGCGCGTGACGAACGTATCTACCGGCCGGTCCGTCACGGTTCGCATCAATGACCGCGGTCCATATGTTGCTGGACGGGTTGTCGATGTCTCATATTCGGCAGCCGAAAGTTTGGGAATCGTCGACCGCGGTATTGCCAAGGTGAAACTCGACGTCATTCACTAGCCGGCACTTTCGTCCACTGGTGCGACGACATTTGGCTTGAGCGCTCAGGCCGCCTGGGAAGAGCGTTTGGCCCAAGATATCTGTATCAATCGCCCTTCAAAGCGCGCATAGTGCCGCAATGCATGGCGACGCAATCGACAGGATGATGACCTATTCCTTCTGGGGGCTGGGTATATTGATCTCCGCCGGAATAGTCCTCGCGATCATGATTTGGTGAGGGCGCCGCCGGCGCGGCTCGCGATCATGCTGTCGGTCCACCATCGAGGACATCATCATGGTTACACGCACGAAACGCGTGACGCTGTCGTTTCAGCATCCGTTTTCACTCAAAAGCGTCGACCGGCTCCTGACAGCGGGGGATTATGAAGTGGTAACTGACGAGGAACTGATTGAAGACTTGTCGTTTCCGGTTTATCGCCGGGTTGCGACAATGATTATGCTCCCAGTGGACGTGCGCCGTTCGTCCGTCGAAATGGTGACCGTCGATCCCGCCGATCTCGCAACGGCCCATAAGCTGGATCGTGCAGTGTGACCGACAGCAATCCTCACCATGAACTGGCACGTGTCATGAAAGGCGGTCTTGAGCGCACCGATTACTCGGTTGTCGTGAAGAACCGCGCCCGCATGCCGAAGCCCTGGCGATGGGAAATCTACCGCGCCGGACGGCAAAGCCCGATTGCGCATTCAGAAGGCTATTTCGAGTCGCGGAGCACGGCGAATCTGGAGGGCAAGGCGGCCCTCGAAGAGATGCTGAAGAAGCTGAGATTTTAAGGCGCCGCCAGCGACGCCGCAGCGACGACCATCATCGCTGGTACAACG
>JBATYN010000094.1:0-2024 GCA_049674125.1 Pseudolabrys sp.
GGGAGGCGCGGCCCCTCCGCGCAGGAGGGGCGTGCGCCTTCGCAAAGGCGCGCAGGTGGGCCGATCGCAAGGTCCGCCTAAGAGGGTCTCGCAAACCCTCTGGCGCCTCCCGGCGCTCCATTTCCCCTTTGGGGAAACAGGAAAAAGGGACGACCGGCGCACCCCGCGCCTTCAACAACAGGGGCGTTCCCGCACGTCTCAACTGGAGTTTAAGGCAAGTGCCGAACCGCAAAGCAGAATTGTGCTCCCCGCATTGCCCTTTGCGGTGCAGCATGTTTAACGTCGCGACCCTTCCGCGCATGACCCCGAAAAGTGGAAACCGGTTTTCGGAGAAGGTCATGCGCACTCGAAATTTCGCCGGAACTTTGCATGGCTCGTGACCAGATCGACATGACCCCCGTTGAGACGCGCGACGAACTCGTCGCCTGGCTCGAAGCGGGCTGCAAGCCGAAGACGCAATTCCGGGCCGGCACCGAGCACGAGAAATTCGCCTTCACCGTCGACGATCATCGACCGGTGCCTTATGCGGGCAAGCGCAGCATCCGCGCGCTGCTCGAAGGCATGCATGGTCTGCTCGGCTGGGAGCCGATCATGGAGGGCGACAACATCATCGGCATGTTCGATGTCACCGGCGGCGGAGCGATCTCGCTCGAGCCGGGCGGACAGTTCGAGCTTTCCGGTGCACCTTTCGACAACGTGCATCAAACAGCGGCAGAGCTGATGTCGCACCTCGCGCAAGTGCACGAGGTGGCGAAGCCGCTCGGCATCGGCTTTCTCGGCATCGGCATGGCGCCAAACTGGACGCGCGCCGACATGCCGAAAATGCCGAAGGGCCGCTACAAGATCATGACGGCCTATATGCCGAAGGTCGGCTCGCGCGGGCTCGACATGATGTATCGGACCTGCACGGTGCAGGCAAATCTCGACTTCTCCTCGGAAACCGACAGGGTCCAGAAGCTGCGCGTCTCGCTCGCGCTGCAGCCGGTGGCGACCGCGTTGTTCGCCAATTCGCCATTCACCGAAGGCAAGCCGAACGGCTTTCTCTCATTCCGTTCAGAAATCTGGCGCGATACCGATAACCAACGCGCCGGGATGTTGCCGTGGGCATTCGACGACGGCATGGGCTTCGAGCGCTACGTCGATTACGCTTTGAACGTGCCGATGTATTTCGTCAAACGCGGTGACAAATACATCGACGTTGCGGGCAAGTCGTTCCGCGATTTTTTCGCCGGCAAACTGGCGGCATTGCCTGGCGAACGCCCGACGATTTCCGATTGGGCCAATCATCTGAGCACCATCTTTCCCGAGGTGCGTCTCAAGCGCTACCTCGAAATGCGCGGCGCTGATGGTGGGCCCTGGCGCCGGCTGCCGTCGCTCACGGCCTATTGGGTCGGCTTGCTCTACGATGACGAGGTGCTCAATGCCTGCTGGGACATGGTGAAAGGCTGGACCACAGAACAACGCCAAAAACTGCGCGACGACGTGCCGAAGCTCGGCTTCAAAGCCGAGATCGGCAATCGCAATGTGTTCACGCTGGCGCAAGAAACGCTGCGGCTCTGTTCTCGTGGGCTTGCGCGGCGCAAGCGGCTGGATCGCAACGGCCGCGACGAGACCCGCTATTTGCGGCCGCTGGAGGAATCTGTCGCGCGTGGAATCACGCCAGCCGAAGAACTGCTCGAGAGATTCCATGCCGAATGGCACGACTCGGTCGAGCCAATTTTCCAGGAATACGCGTATTGATCGTACCTCATTGGTTCGACACGCGGCCTTCGGCCGCTCCTCACCATGAGGACGCAAGATTATTCGGCCGCTTGCGCTTCCGACAAGTTATCGAGTGACGAAACAATGTGCTCGGCCAGCGCGCCGGCCAGCGTCGTGCTTTCGTGCGCATTCCGCACCAGCCCGATGCGGCAGGAGGGCAACTCCGGAAATCCATCCGAAGCCGCGAGCACGCGCATGCCGGGGCGCAGACCGGACTCCGGCAATACCGACACCGCAAGTCCCGCAAGCACAGCCGCAGCAAC
>JBATYN010000095.1:0-9481 GCA_049674125.1 Pseudolabrys sp.
CGCGTCACGATCTCATTTGCGGGCACAATTGATGGCCAACCGTTCGAAGGCGGCTCCGGTGACGATGCTGTCGTCATGATCGGATCGAATACATTTATTCCAGGCTTCGAGGATCAGCTCATTGGCATCACGAGCGGAGAAACCCGTACACTAAAAGTGACGTTTCCCGCCCATTACATGAAGCAGGATCTGGCTGGAAAAGCGGCCGAATTTGTCGTCACCGCAAAGTCGATCGAAGCCCCCGGCACAGTGACGGCGGACGATGACTTCGCCAAATCCCTCGGACTGGAGTCGATTGGCAAGCTGCGCGATGCGGTCAGGGACAACATCACGCGCGAGCACGCCTCCATGTCGCGCCAGAAGCTCAAGCGTGCGCTGCTTGATGAGCTCGACAGGCTGCACAAATTCGATCCGCCGCCGACGCTCGTCGAAGAAGAATTTGAGCGCGTGTGGAAATCGGTGCTGGGCGAGCTGGAGACGGAGCGCAAGACCTTCGCCGACGAAGGCACGACTGAGGAGAAAGCCAAGGCCGAATATCGCGCGATTTCCGAACGTCGCGTTCGGCTGGGTTTGTTGCTTGCGGAGATTGGCGAAAAAAACAACATCACCGTTACAGAGGATGAGCTGAGCCGGGCAGTGATGGAGCGAGCCCGGCAATTCGCCGGCCAGGAGCAGCGTGTATGGGACTATTACCGCCAGAATCCGCAGGCGGTCGGTGCGCTACGCGCCCCAATATTCGAGGAAAAGGTGGTCGATTTCCTGCTCGAACTCGCGGGCGTGACTGAAAACAAGGTCTCGCGCGAGGAGCTTTACAAGGAAGACGATTCGGCTGCCTGAGCGTCGGGCGCCTTGCGCTAGCGTCTGTGGGAAAATAGATCAACGGGTGCGCCGGCGAGGCTAATCTAGCCGGCGCGATTCGCGTCATGGAGACGAAATGAGAGATCCTCTCGATACCTACATGAACTATCTGGTGCCCATGGTGGTGGAACAGACCAACCGTGGCGAGCGAGCCTATGACATCTATTCGCGGCTGCTGAAGGAGAGGATTATTTTCATCACCGGCCCCATCGAGGACGGGGTGGCCACCCTGGTGGTTGCCCAATTGCTTTTTCTCGAAGCGGAGAATCCAAAAAAAGAAGTATCGATGTACATCAACTCGCCCGGCGGTGTGGTGACGTCAGGCATGGCGATTTATGACACGATGCAATTCGTGCGCCCGCCGGTATCCACACTCTGCGTGGGGCAGGCGGCCTCTATGGGGTCACTTTTGCTGGCGGCCGGCGCCAAGGACCAGCGGTTCGCGCTGCCGAATGCCCGCATCATGGTGCACCAGCCGTCCGGCGGGTTCCAGGGCCAGGCCACCGACATCATGCTGCACGCGCAGGAGATTCTGAACCTGAAAAAGCGGCTCAACGAGATCTACGTGAAGCATACCGGCCAGTCGCTGAAGAAGATCGAAGATGCCCTCGAACGCGACTATTTTCTAACTGCCGAAGCGGCCAAGGATTTCGGACTGGTCGACAAGGTTATTGATAAGCGCCCCGAGGAGACGCATCCCAAGCCGGTCTGAGTTTCCCCTGCAGCGGTTCCCTACAGGCTTTGGCTTCGTGAAGTAGGCCGGTTTTGTGGCCGTGAGTGTGGCGTTATCGTTAACAGAATCTTGATTATCACGTCGTTAGCATGCTTCGCTTATGGTGTAAGGGAGTGAAGGGACCGCGGGCCTTCCCAGAACAAGGCCCGCCGTGCTGGAGTTACGGCGCGAAACTTGCTTCGTTGCTTGGTGGCGGTTAAGCGAAGCCTCGCCGACCACGGAGAAGTACGAAGGCGTGTGACGGAGAATGGAATGAGCAAAGTCGGCGGCAGCGATTCCAAGAATACCCTCTACTGCTCGTTCTGCGGCAAGAGCCAGCACGAAGTGCGCAAGCTCATCGCCGGCCCGACCGTATTCATCTGCGACGAATGCGTTGAATTGTGCATGGACATCATTCGCGAGGAGAACAAATCCTCGCTGGTGAAGTCGCGCGACGGCATTCCGACGCCTAAAGAAATTCGCAAAGTCCTGGACGACTACGTGATCGGCCAAGATCACGCCAAGAAGGTGCTCTCGGTCGCGGTCCACAATCACTATAAGCGGCTCAACCACCAAGCCAAGCACAACGACGTCGAACTTGCGAAGTCGAACATCCTGCTGATCGGGCCGACCGGCTCGGGCAAGACATTGCTGGCGCAGACGCTCGCGCGCATCCTCGATGTGCCGTTCACAATGGCGGACGCGACGACGCTGACGGAAGCCGGCTACGTCGGTGAGGACGTCGAGAACATTATTCTGAAGCTGCTGCAAGCCGCCGATTATAATGTCGAGCGCGCGCAGCGCGGCATCGTCTACATCGACGAGATCGACAAGATTTCACGTAAATCCGACAATCCGTCGATCACGCGTGACGTATCGGGCGAAGGCGTGCAGCAGGCCCTTCTGAAGATCATGGAAGGCACGATTGCTTCCGTTCCTCCTCAAGGTGGCCGCAAGCACCCGCAGCAGGAATTCCTGCAGGTCGATACGACCAATATTCTGTTCGTCTGTGGCGGTGCATTTGCCGGTCTGGAGAAGATCATCTCGGCGCGCGGCCGGTCTACGTCGATCGGTTTCAGCGCCAAAGTGGTCGCGCCTGAGGACCGCAAGCAGGGTGAAATCTTCCGCGAGGTTGAGCCGGAGGATTTGCTCAAATACGGCTTGATCCCTGAATTCGTCGGCCGCCTCCCAGTTGTCGCGACGCTTGAGGATCTCGATGAGGCCTCGCTCAAGAAGATCTTGGTCGAACCCAAGAACGCCCTCGTGAAGCAGTATCAGCGGCTGTTCGAGATGGAGTCGATCGACCTCACACTTGCTGAAGAGGCACTCGGCGCCATCGCCCGTAAGGCGATTGACCGTAAGACCGGCGCGCGCGGCTTGCGCTCCATCATGGAGGGCATCCTGCTCGACACCATGTTTGACCTGCCCAGCCTTGAGGGGGTCGAGGAGGTGGTGATCTCCAAGGAGGTCGTCGAGGGTACCGCCCGGCCGCTTTACATCTACGCCGACCGGAGCGACCGGACGGCGGAGACGGGCAGCGCCAGCGCCTGATCGGGTTGCCGCCGGAAGTAAAAAATTCCGGAAAATACGGCCGATTCGCACGAGTTGCGGGGTTGTTACCGGCAAGGGACTCGCTTTAACTGCAAAGCGGCGCTTCTTGCGGACCCATTTGTCTCGCCATAGTTATAGCGTACGAAGCAAACTGACGTACGAGGGATCGTATCTGACTACCGTCTGGGCGAGGGCACGCACCCTTCCTGAAAGTGCGCCGGTTCTACCCGGCGACTCCTCGTCCCTTCCTACTGGCACTGCCGCGCGATGCCGCAACCGCGGGTCAAACGACAGGGGCACAACAAAAGGACCAATCCAATGACCAACAAACCACGACCCCAGCTGCAACCTGGCGAAACCCGCGCCTATCCGGTTTTGCCGCTGCGCGATATCGTGGTGTTCCCGCACATGATCGTCCCGCTCTTCGTCGGCCGTGAAAAGTCGATCAAGGCGCTGGAAGAAGTGATGCGCTCCGACACCTTCATTCTTCTGGCCACGCAGAAGAATGCCTCTGACGACGATCCGGCGACCGACGCGATTTTTGAGGTCGGCACGCTCGCGAGTGTGCTGCAACTCCTCAAGCTGCCCGACGGCACCGTCAAGGTGTTGGTCGAAGGCGCGACGCGCGCGAAGGTTCTCAAGTACACCGATCGCAACGACTACTACGAAGCCGATGCCAGCGCGCTCGCCGACGACGTGGGCGAAAGCGTGGAAGCGGAAGCTATGGCGCGCTCGGTGGTTACCGAATTCGAAAACTATGTGAAGCTGAACAAGAAAGTGTCGCCGGAGGTCGTCGGGGTAATCCAGCAGATCGAGGATTATGCCAAGCTCGCCGACACCGTGGCTTCGCATCTTGCTGTCAAGATTCCTGACAAGCAAGACATCCTGGAAACGTCCTCCGTCACTCAACGCCTGGAAAAGGTGCTCGGCTTGATGGAGAGCGAGATCTCCGTTCTGCAGGTCGAAAAGCGCATCCGGACTCGCGTCAAGCGGCAGATGGAGAAGACGCAGCGCGAGTACTATCTCAACGAACAGATGAAGGCGATCCAGAAGGAGCTCGGCGACGAAGAAGGTCGCGACGAGCTGCAAGAACTGGAAGACAAGATCAAAAAGACCAAGCTCTCCAAGGAGGCCCGCGAGAAGGCCACGCACGAGCTCAAGAAGCTCCGTCAAATGTCGCCGATGTCGGCTGAGGCCACCGTCGTGCGCAACTATCTCGACTGGCTGCTCTCAATTCCGTGGAGCAAGAAGAGCAAGGTCAAAAAGGATCTCACTCTGGCCGAGCAGATTCTCGATGCCGATCACTATGGCCTGGAGAAGGTCAAGGAGCGGATCGTCGAGTATCTCGCGGTACAGCAACGCGCCAATAAGTTGACCGGGCCGATCCTCTGCCTGGTCGGGCCTCCGGGCGTTGGCAAGACTTCGCTCGGCAAGTCGATCGCGAAAGCGACCGGCCGCGAGTTCGTACGCGTGTCGCTTGGCGGCGTGCGGGACGAGGCCGAGATCCGCGGTCACCGGCGCACTTACATTGGCTCGATGCCCGGCAAGATCATTCAGTCGATGCGCAAGGCGAAGACTTCGAACCCGCTGTTCTTGCTCGACGAGGTCGACAAAATGGGTGCCGATTTCCGCGGCGACCCGTCATCGGCGTTGCTCGAAGTGCTTGACCCTGAGCAGAACCACACGTTCAACGATCACTACCTCGAGGTCGATTACGATCTGTCCAACGTGATGTTCATCACGACGGCGAATACACTCAATATCCCGCCGCCGCTGATGGATCGTATGGAGATCATCCGCATCGCGGGCTACACCGAGGACGAAAAGGTCGAGATCGCGCGCAAGCATTTAATCCCGCACGCAGTCGTCAAGCACGGCCTCGATGCCAAGGAATGGTCGATCGACGATGAGGCGCTCTTGCTGATGATCCGCCGTTATACGCGGGAGGCGGGGGTTCGCAATCTCGAGCGGGAGCTCTCGACCCTGATCCGCAAGGCGGTGAAGGAGCTGATGACCTCGAAGAAGAAAACCATCGCCGTCACGGTATTGAACCTCGGTGATTATCTCGGCGTGCCGAAATACCGTTACGGCGAGATCGAAGCTGAGGATCTTATTGGCGTGGTCACTGGACTGGCCTGGACCGATGTGGGCGGAGAATTGCTCACCATCGAAGGTGCGATGATGCCCGGCAAAGGCAGGATGACTGTCACGGGTAATTTGCGTGACGTGATGAAGGAGTCGATCTCGGCGGCGGCGTCTTACGTTCGTTCGCGCGCGGTCGCCTTCGGCATCGAGCCTCCGTGGTTCGACAAACGCGACATCCACGTGCACGTGCCGGAAGGCGCGACGCCGAAGGATGGGCCGTCGGCTGGCGTCGCCATGGTGACTGCGATCGTCTCGGTGATGACCGGTATACCGGTGCGGCGCGATCTCGCCATGACCGGCGAAATCACCTTGCGCGGGCGCGTATTGCCGATCGGTGGCCTGAAAGAGAAATTGTTGGCTGCCGCGCGTGGCGGTATGAAAACCGTGCTGATCCCTGAGGAGAACGCCAAAGATCTGGTGGAAATCTCCGACACGATCAAAAAGGGATTGGAGATCGTTCCGGTTACCCGGATGGATGAAGTGCTCGCCCGCGCTCTCGTTCGGCCGCCAAAGCCGATTGAGTGGGACGAGGCGAGCGCCAAGCTCGCCGCCGATGCCGCCGCTTCCGAGCCTGCGGTGGACGAGGATGGCTCTGGCTTGACCGCACACTGAGCGGGCCAATCGAAAAAAACCCGCCCCGGATTAAATCCGGGGCGGGTTTGCTTTTGCGCAGTGCCGTCTCAAGGCGGAACTAGACGGTTTCGATCCAGAACGAAACGGGCGGAGTCTGTCCCTCGTTATTGTACGTGAAGGGGATCTTGCCGTCCGGCTTGGCGTCAAAGATCGCCTTGATCTTTGGAGCAAGCTGTTCGTCTTTGCAGGCAAAGAAATTTGGGAGCACGACCTTGAATGGCGGGGCGCCGCAAAGAAGCATGGCTCCGAGCAGATATTGCTCCGAGTAATAACGGTTGTTCCATTCCGCCGGGTAGTCCCACGGCAGAAAAATGTCGTGGATATGGACCAGGATGCCGGGGCGCAGCCGCGGAATGACATCAAGAAAAAATGCCGTCGTATCGGAGTTTGTGAAAACGCGGTGTGTGCCGTCAAAGAAGAGGATATCCCCGGCGTTGAGGCGATCGAATATATCGAGCGAAACTTGCTCCAGGGGACGGCGGATCGTTTCATCGCATAGCGCGTCGATTTCGGCGCGCGGCTTGGGATCGACAGAGACGACCTTGGTCGGCAACTTCCCCCAAGCAATTGCGTGGCGCGCGAACAGCGTCGAATGGCCGGATCCGATTTCCAGGTAGCATTTGGGGGAGCGCGTCAGCAGAAAGCTGACGAGCGAAGCTCCGTCCAGACAGCTGAACCAGATGTTGTTCCAGAACGGCTTTGCCGTGCCGGGCACCTGGGCGTCGGGAATGGCGTACAGTGCGTCGCGATTTCGGCTCAGGTCGTCGATGCTGGCTTCGTAGTTGGCGCGAGATTTTTCGAGCTGCCCCGTGATGGCAGGATGCGCCGGTAGATCGAAACCCCAGCGCGGGCGCGGCGAAACCGGATAATAATCTTTAATCCATAACATCTATCGAGACCCTCGCCTGACGATTATTCAGTATCCGTGTGGCGCGGTTTTAAGTCCACACGGCTTGCATCGACGGGCAATCAGAGGATATTTGCAGGGAAGGGCGGTTAGCTCAGTTGGTAGAGCGCCTGCTTTACACCCGTCGTGCTCACGGTCGCCAACTACTAGATCGACAATGGATTTTTGGACTTGAGAAACTTTTTGTCCCAGCTTCCGTCCCAAGAACAGAACCCTTACAAACAGTGAGCAAAAGCCGATCAGATAAACTTAGTCAGCCAGTCTTAAACGTAGGATGTCCGCGATTTTGAAATAAAGAATTGGGCGGTTAGCACAGCGGTAGTGCGTCCCGTTTACACCGGGAAGGTCGGAGGTTCGATCCCTTCACCGCCCACCATCTCTCAAAAGCTCCATATAGCCCGTGAGCGAATGATCGACGTGCGCCCAAATCAGGGTGTTCTCAGAGTTATGCAGACTAATAGTGTGGCTTTTGATCAGCTCGCCAATTTTTAGTGCCCACTCACCAATTTGATCAAACTCGGACTCGTGGGTTTTCTGCCAATCCATTCCTTCAATGCTGCCTCTATGCAGTATGTCGCCACATCTGCGGTAGAGCGTTAGCACATCAGCCTTTGTGATAGAGATTTCTCCGCGCGGCAGGAGAACAGTTTTGCTATTTATTTTTCTCACTTTCATTGGGACAGGAAAAAACTTTGGATGTAGCTTTTCAAGCGCGCCCAAAATCCGATCTGCCGCCCATGCGGATCGCATCTTGCCTGAGCGGGTAGCCGGGATGTCGCCGTGTGCCGCAAGGCAGCCAATTGCGATAAGTTCACAAAGCATTCGCAGCTGCAGATAGCAGATTTCAAATGCCGGACGTGTAGGTATCTCGATTTTTTTGTTCAGCACCTCCTTTATGAAATTTGTCCGAGCGGCTGCTTCAGTGAGCATGTTGACATACAGTTGCTGCAAATTTTTTGGCTCACCTTTGCCCATGATATTTCCCGCTCAATGAAATGAGTTCTGCACCCCAAGAAGCACGAGTCAGGTCGCATCGCGCTCGCGCACATTGACCAAAAACAATTCCGGTGACGAGCCGGGGGTTTTTGATGGCATGCGATAACTGGGACGTCCCAGAAACACCGTGAACCGAGTGGGAACGAACGGGCATGAACGGGCACGCGCGGTATTGATTTTGCTCAAGAAAACCGAATGCGTTGGAATTTACACGCAGGATGTCGGCGGTTCGAGTCCGTCACCGCCCACCAGTTTCGCGCCATTGGCGTTCCGGCTTGGCAAATCAGGCTGAGTTTCGTGGCGATTGACCGCCGCGGTCCATCAAAAATAAGCGGCTGCATAACAGTCAAAAGCGAAACGGCAGACGTGGAGTGATTGCTCCGCGACTGCCGTTTTTCCCCGGAGGGTCAACCAGAAAGTCGTCAGATCGATTCTTTTAATTCTTTGGAAGCGCGGAATGCGACTTTCTTGCTGGCCTTAATCTGAATTTGTTCGCCCGTTGCAGGATTGCGGCCAATGCGCGCGGCCCGTTTACGCACCTGAAGGATGCCGAGACCGCCGATGCGGATGCGCTCGCCCTTCTTCAAGGCCTTGACGATATTGCCAACGAGGTCGCCGAGCACGGTCTCCGCCTGCTTCTTCGACATCTCGTGCGTTTCCGCGAGAGCGGCCGCAAGATGTTTCAGCGTGACGGTCGGTGGTGTCGGAGCTTTTCCAGGAACCATTGCCATCAGTGGGACCCTCCTCTTGAATCCGCCGGTTTGGCAAAACGCCAAACACCATGCCCGCATAGACGATTCGGGGGCACTCTGACCATCGATTCTTCTAGGTAAATAAGGCTTTTTCGCAATTCAGGTCGGTGAAGAAGCCTTTACCTTGACTTGCAAAAGGGCGGTCTATAACTCGAACCCACGCCCGCGGGGGCGTAGCTCAGTTGGTTAGAGCGCTGCCCTGTCACGGCAGAGGCCGCGGGTTCGAGTCCCGTCGCTCCCGCCATTTTATCAATGACTTAGCCACAATTTTCGGTGGCCAAAACCGCCTGTTCGCAAGCCGGAATTAGGCGTCACGGATCTTTTTATGACCTCCATCCGGGCGATATTTTTCGACGTGTTCGGGACCCTTGTCGACTGGCGGAGCGGGGTCGCCCGCGAAGGCGAGCGGCTCCTTCACTCTCTTGGGCATAGTCTCGACTGGACAGCTTTTGCCGATGCCTGGAGGGGCGAGTACCAGCCTGGCATGGAGGAGGTCCGGTCAGGACGCATTCCGTTTTGCAAGCTTGATGAGCTGCACCGGCGCAATCTCGAGCGCTTCATACCGCGGTTTGGTCTGGGCGATCTCTCTGATGAAGTAGTGAACGAACTGACGCTCGCGTGGCACAAGCTCGACGCCTGGCCAGATGTCCCGCTGGCGCTCGCGCGCCTCAAGCCAAAATATTTGGTCGCTCCGGTGTCGAACGGAAACATATCCTTGATGGTCGATCTCGCGCGCCGCAACAAATTTCCCTGGGACGCGATCCTCGGCGCGGAGGTTGCCGGCGACTACAAGCCGAAGCCACGCGTTTACCTCGCGGCGTGCGAAGCATTCGACTTCGATCCGGCGCAATGCATGATGGTTGCCGCGCACAGCGGCGATCTCGCTGCCGCTGCGGCGTGTGGTTTGCGCACCGGCCACATTGCGCG
>JBATYN010000096.1:0-8111 GCA_049674125.1 Pseudolabrys sp.
CGGGCGACAAGGTCATCCTCAACGGCTGGGGTTGTGGCGAAACGCACTTGGGCGCATACGGCGAGAAGGCGAGGGTGAAGGGCGACTGGCTGGTTCCCTTGCCGAAGACAATGAACACACGTGAGGCAATGGCCATCGGCACCGCAGGCTATACCGCCATGCTGGCGGTGATCGCCCTGGAGCGGCACGGACTTCATGCGACAAGTGGGCCGATCGCGGTCACGGGTGCGGCCGGTGGCGTCGGATCGGTCGCCATCGCCATCCTCGCCAAGCGCGGGTTTGCCGTGCATGCGGTCACGGGCCGGCCGCAAGAGGCCGACTACCTGAAGGGCATTGGCGCAACCGAGATCGTGGACCGCAAGGATCTTGCAGGACCTGCCAAGCCGCTCGCCAAGGAACGCTGGGCTGGCGCTATCGACGCCGTGGGATCGACCACCCTTGCAAACCTGCTGTCCATGACCCGCTACGGCGGGGCGGTAGCGGCCTGCGGCCTGGCTGGCGGTATGGACCTCCCTGGCTCGGTCGCCCCGTTCATTTTGCGCGGGGTGTGCCTTTACGGCATCGATTCCGTGATGTGCCCCGTGGAGCGCCGCCGGGAGGCTTGGAAACGCCTCGAAAACGACCTGGAGCGCCAAAAACTGGCCTCGATGACGCGCGAAATAGGCCTTTCGGACATATTTGGAGTGGCTCCCGAGATCCTCTCCGGCCAGGTCCGCGGCCGGATCGTGGTCAAAATCGGGTAAACGCGTTCAGGATTTGTCGACGAAAGCCGTGCATACTTTATTAGGCCTAAAAGTCGGGCCGAGTATGTTGTAATCTGTGGCGTTAGTCGGAGTACGGGGAATGTTGCGTTGTGTTGCATTGACGGCTGGCCTGTTGGCCGCCCTACCGGCCATTGCGGGCGAAATGAGCGCAGACGAGGCCCGCCGCTTCGTTATCGGCAAGATGTTCAGCTACACGTGCTTCGAAGGGACACGCGGACAAGGCCGCGTCAACTCTGACGGATCAGTCGCAGGCTCGGTCCAATTCCAGGGTTCAGGCCCCGTGCGCTATGCACATCTCCCGGCGAACACGTTGCAGGTGAAGGGCGAGTCCGTGTGCGCGTCGCTACGCGGAATGCCGTTTCAGCCTTGCTTCAGTCTCGAGCGCACGAGCGATAACACCTTTCGTGGTTCGGTTTCAGGAATGGGCTTCGCCTACTGTGAATTTACGCGCCACGGGGGCCGGACAATCTTGGCCCACACCATAGAGCGGACGCACAACCCGTCTCCGCTCGGCCTGCGGCCGTCGTTCACCGCCGACAACAACAATAACTGACGTTCACGCTTTCACCGGGAAGATCATGCACGTCGTCGTGGCGTGGGCATAAAGCTTGCCCGCACGATCCTTGAGGTCGCCTTCCGAAGTCGCGACCGTCCTTCCACGATGCACGATGCGACCTTCGGCGCGAACCGGACCCGTGTCTTTGGTGAGCGGACGAACCAAATTGAATTTGAGCTCGAGCGTCGTCCATGTGTCGCCCTTAGCGAGCGTGGAAAAAATTGCGCAGCCGAGTGCGGAATCCAGCAGCGTCGCGGCGAAACCGCCGTGCACGGTGCCGATAGGATTATAGTGGTGGAATTCCGGCACGCCTTCGAAAACTGCGCGTCCTTGTTCTGCTTCGGTCAGGTGAAAGCCCATCAATTCGCTGATCGGCGGGTTCGGTACCTTGCCGTCGATGATTGCCTTGAGGAAACCAAGGCCGTCGTAAGATAAGAGAATCTCCGGTGTGACGACGCCGTAGGTTTTACTGCTCACCACGCCCCCCGCATCTGACCGCTATCAGTCTACCTCAACAGCTTACGCGATATCGAGCCGGAATGGATCGCCCTCGGCTGCCGCGTGACCGAGTCCGATGGCGTCGATCGCATGGATCATGCGGCCGTTGCGTTTGAGCAGACGGTCGGCGATGGAGACGATGCGGGAATTCGGCTGCGCCGTTTTCGACGCGCGGCGAATGTCCCAAGCGATCTGCATTTCGTCCCGATTCGGATTGAGTGCACAAGCTGCGACAAAGGCGCCTGCAGTCGAACGGCTGATGCCGGCAAAGCAATGCATCACCATCGGCGCCGCGCGATCCCATGCGCCGACAAAATCGATCAAACGCTGGACATGTTCGTGGGCAGGCGCGGTGTAACCGTCCATCGGTGCAGTGATGTCATCGACCGCAAGCACGAGATGGTTCTCCGGTGCGATATGAGTCGGTCGTTGCACGCGATCAACAAGCCGCAGCAGGGTGACGATATGGCGCGCCCCGGTCTCGTCGACCGTCGCCTGGAGCCGCGCGAGTGAGCAAACATGAATCATGAGTGGTATAAAAGCGATTCCTTCAACATATGTATGGCCTGAATAACATTATGAAAAGCCTCAAGGCCGCAGAAGTTTTTCAAAGCGTTCACGGTAGCGCGCCTGTGCAGTTCCAGCCGGCCAAGGGCTGAGATAGTCGCGTTCGAGTGCCGCTGAGAATTTCGGCGGGGGCCCGAAAAACGTCCGCGCTTCGTCATCAGCAAAGCCGGCGAGGCGCGTGGCTTCGAGGTAGGCGGCGCTGCGATCGGCCGACTTGATCAGATTTTGCAAGCTTTCGGGCAGCTTTGCCGGCAAGCCGAAGCGCAAGTGGATAGCCGCGAGCAGCCGCTTCTCGACGGCTTTGTAGCTGTCGCCAATCACCGCCTTGAATGGAGAAATCATGTCGCCCACCACGTATTCGGGCGCGTCGTGCAACAGCACAGCCAAACGGCCGTTGCGGTCAAGGCGAGGGACCTTTGCTCGCGCCAAAGCTTCGACCAACAGTGAATGTTGCGCGACCGAGAAAATGTGTCCGCCTTGTGTTTGCCCGTTCCAGCGCGCGACGCGCGCGAGACCATGTGCGATGTCCTCAACTTCGACATCGAGTGGTGATGGATCGAGGAGGTCGAGGCGCCGGCCGGAAAGCATGCGCTGCCATGCGCGCAATGCAGATTTCGAACCGCGTGACGGCGTTCGTGACGTGCTCATCGCTTTCTGGCAAGCTTTGTGCAGGCCGTGTAACGGAAGCACGTGACGAGATGGTCGTTGACCATGCCGACGGCCTGCATGAACGCGTAGACGATCGTCGGCCCAACGAACTTGAAGCCGCGCGCAATCAGCTCTTTTGAAAGTTTTTGCGACAGCGCAGTCTCCGCCGGCACCTGCTTGGTAGTGCGGAAGTTGTTGAGTTTCGGTTTGCCGTCGACGTGTTCCCACAGCAGATTGGAAAATCCCGGCCCGCTTTCCATGATCTGGAGCCACGCGCGGGCCGACGATACAGCGCCCTCGATCTTGGCACGGTTGCGCACGATCCCGGCATCCTTCATCAGCGCCTCGACCTTTCGCTTGGGATAGCGCGCAATTTTTTCGGGCTGAAAATTATCGAAGGCGTGGCGAAAGTTCTCCCGCTTACGCAAAATGGTGATCCATGAAAGCCCGGCCTGAAAACCGTCAAGCACCAGCTTCTCATAAAGCGCGCGGTCGTCGAATTCGGGTACGCCCCATTCCTCGTCGTGGTAGGCGACGTAAAGCGGATCCTGCTTCGGCCACGGACAACGCGTGAGCCCGTCCGGATGGAGAACAACTTTGGTCATACCGCGGCTTTCGTCTCACCAGGCCAGTCGAACTTCGCCCAAGTCGGCTTTACCGTGCGAATGGTAATGCCACCGGCCTCGAGCGGTGTTCCGGCTGCGAGCGCATCTTCAACTTTGTCGAGGCGCAAGAGCGCGAGGCCGCGGCCTTTGGCGGTCGACCCCAGCGTGCCGATCTGCTTGTCGCCCGCCGTGATCGGCAGTCCGCTGCTCGGCGCGTAGTCATCGTAGGTGACCGGCACCACGCGGCTGCGCGCGCTGGCGCGATGCTCGACGCGCGAGACAACTTCCTGCCCGACGTAGCAGCCCTTTTCGAAGTCGACGCCGTTGAGTTGGTCCAGGTTGGCTTCGTGTGGAAATGTGTTGGCATACATGAAATCGAAGCCGCCGCGCGGCACGCCGAGCGCAATGCGATGAGCTTCATAAGCGTCGACATCGACCAACGTCGCGCCGAGGTCGGTGGCGACTTCAGCGGCGAGATGGGACGGCAGCATGATGCGTGAGCCCAGCCCTGCAAGGCGCGGGTCACGGTAACAAAGACCGTAGTCGCTTTCTCCGTTGCCATCCCAAACCGCCATCACACCCAGAACTCCGGACAAATCCTCGCTCATCACCTTGGCGCGCAACTTGTAGAAATTCAGCTTTTCCACCAGCGTCATCGCCAGCGCCCGTGGGCAGTCGAGGAAAAAGCCGCCGCCATCCTCGGCGGGCGCCTCCGCAATGATGAAATCGGCGATGATCTTGCCTTGCGGTGTGAGTAACGCTGCAAAGCGCGGCTGGTCCGGCGCCACCTTGGCCATATCGTTGGTGACGAGCCCGTTCAGGAAACGCCGGGCGTCGTCGCCGGTCACTTTGACCACACCGCGGTCGGGGAGGAGAGCTGTCTGCATGCCAAATCTCTGGGCCTCACGCGATAGTCTCTTGCCAGAACTCTCGGCGGAACGTAAGCGCTGAACGCGGTCTTCGCAGCCCCCTCATCCCGAGGAGCGGCCGAAGGCCGCGTCTCGAAGGATGAGGCCGGGGCGATAAGCCCTCATGCTTCGAGAGGGCCGCTCCGCGGCCTCCTCAGCATGAGGGCGCGAATGGCTGACAGCTACGACCTGATCCTCAAGGGCGGCACGGTGGTTAACCACGACGGTGAGGGCCTACGTGACCTCGGTATCCGCGCCGGCCGTTTCGCCGCCATTGGCGACCTGTCGCGTGCGTCCGCCGGTGAGGTGATCGATTGCCGCGGCCTGCATCTCTTGCCGGGGGTGATCGACAGCCACGTCCATTTCCGTGAGCCGGGCCTGACCCACAAAGAAGACCTGGAAAGCGGTTCGCACGGCGCGGTGCTTGGCGGCGTAACTGCTGTTTTCGAGATGCCGAACACCGACCCTCTCACCACGACGGCCGCGGCGGTCGCCGATAAGGTCAAGCGCGCGCATCACCGTATGCATTGCGACTTCGCATTCTACGTCGGCGCCACCCGCGCCAACACCAAAGACCTCGGCGAATTGGAGATGCTGCCGGGGGTCGCCGGCGTAAAGGTGTTTATGGGGTCGTCTACCGGCTCGCTGCTGATCGAGGATGACGAAGGCGTACGCGCGGTGCTCAAGGCGATCCGGCGTCGGGCGGCATTTCATTCCGAGGATGAATACCGGCTTCGTGAACGTATGAAACTTCGTGTCGAAGGTGATCCGCGCTCGCACCCTGTCTGGCGCGATGCGACAGCCGCACTCATGTCGACTCAGCGTCTCATCCGCCTTGCGCGCGAGACCGGCAAGCGTGTTCATGTGCTGCATGTGACGACCAAGGACGAAGCTTCTTTCCTGGGTGACCACAAAGATGTTGCAACGGCGGAAGTGACGCCGGCTCATCTCACGCTCACCGCTCCTGAATGCTACGAGCGCCTTGGCACGCACGCCCAGCTCAATCCACCCATCCGCGACGCTGGCCACCGCGAAGGTCTCTGGAACGGCATCGCGCAAGGCGTGGTCGACAGCATCGGCTCCGATCACTCGCCGCACACGCGCGAGGAAAAAGCTCACCCCTATCCGAAAACCCATTCCGGCATGACCGGCGTACAAACGCTCGTTCCGATCATGCTCGATCACGTCAATACCGGCCGGCTCTCACTCCTGCGGTTTATCGATCTCACCAGCGCGGGCCCGGCGCGGGTGTTCGGCATGGTGGCAAAGGGCCGCATTGCCGTCGGCTACGATGCGGATGTGACGGTTGTCGATCTCAAGCGCCGGGAAACAATCACGGACAAATGGGTTGTGTCGCGCGCGGGGTGGACGCCTTACAACGGCGTATCCGTCACCGGCTGGCCGGTGGGCACTGTCGTCCGCGGTCACAAAGTGGTGTGGGAGGGCAGTCTCACCGCGCCCGCGAAAGGCGAGCGCGTGCGGTTTCTCGAAACGCTAGCCGCCTGAACAATTTCTGGAGACTATTGCCGCGCCTGGTCGAGCGAGAATTCGCCGTTACGGATGCGCGTGCTCAAGCCTTCGGTAAATTTGGCCGCGGCTTCTTCGCCATAAGTGGTCACGAACTCGGCCAAGGCGGCGAACAGGCATGCCTGCGCTAGGCAATCGCCGTCGATACCATCGAGGCGTGCTTCCGCCCAGGCTTCTCGCAAATAGCCCAGCGCAACGATTTTCTGCTCGCGGTCGGAAATCGGCTCGCGCGCGTTTGTTGAACTCTCAGCAATTGTCATTGTCACTAACGTCCCGGACGTCCATTGCGGACGCCAAATCACGTCCCGAAACGGACGTTAGCACGGCGACCGGGGGCCGTTAGCGCACATTAAACAAAAGGTTAATTGGCGTATCGCGCTGTGATTTCTCGGGCGATTTTCGCACCCTCGTCCAGGTAGCGGCGAATGGCGAGATCGGCGGCAGGGGTGCACGTGCGGTAGGTCTGCTGGAAGCCACGATAACCACGATTGAAGCTGGCCACGATTTTGCGGCGGCGATCGCCGTTCGGGACTTCCGCGTCAATCAGAGCCTGCATTTCATTGCGCCATTTCTGCCCTTCATTGGCGCCGCATATCGCACGCAGATAGTGCAACGCGCCCAAAACTTCAGCGAGTCTTTCCAGTTCGCCATCAAATGGCGCGGGTGTTTCATTTTGCGCGCGCGCGGGCAGCGCGACGCACAATAAAATCGCCACGATGGTCAATAGCCTTTTCAAGCGATCTCCCGACATGTTTGTTCGCATGATATGCGCCGGCTGAATGGCAATCGCAAGGCAGGTGAGATCAGGGCGCCCTCGCCAGAAGCGCAGCGGCGGCGGCGACGATCTCGGCCAGCCCGTCGGTTGTCCGATAGTTCGCAAGTTCGGATGGGTCGATCCAGCGGGCATCGTCGAGTTCTTCATTGAGGACCGGTTCGCCCGCAAGGCAGCGCGCGGCGAAACATAAAATGACGAAATGTCGCTCAACACGGTCGTGCGCATCGCGAACGATCGCCTCTCGATGTCCGGCAAGCGCAACCGGTTTAATGTCGAGCGATGTTTCCTCGCGCACTTCGCGCACGACGGCATCGGTGAGTGTTTCACCGGTTTCAACAGCGCCGCCTGGGAGGGTGTAGAGATTGATTGCCGGATTGCGCGCACGTCGCACCACAAGCACCTTGCCGTCACGCATGATGGCGGCGCTGACCGCGAGATAAGGGCGCTGAGGGTAGGTTCTCTCGTCGGCCACGCGATCTATCGTTTCATAAGTTTATCGACGACTTCCTGCGGCGTGGACGAGCAGCCTCCATCGGTTTCGCCGTTGATGATCGCACCTGCGCGCGCGATCAGCGGCTTCAACCAACGGGTGGCATTTTCGGCGAGGGCCGTAATTGTCTCTGGATGCCGCTCGGTGTCCATCGCCGCACGGGTTGCCTCTAGCACGACGGTCATCGTAACGGCCAGCGTATCGAGATTGTTGCGCAAGTCGGGATTGGCCGTGTCATAGGCAGCAACTGCGAGGTCACGCGTCTTAAAGTGTGAATTTCGAAAATGCTCCCGGTAGCTCATCGTCTCCCAGGCCAGAAAATCGGGACGAAATTCCGGACAGCTCGCGAGCATGTCGAGCAGCATCACCGCTTCGCTGAAGCGGTTGAGATAGTCGGTTGCAAGACCGGTCGCCGGATTGATATTGGCATCGGAGAGCCGCGTTTCCAGTTCGGCATCACGAGTCTCTTCCGAGGCTTGCGCGGCGCCAGCGCAATCCTGATATTTCATTGAGCCCCATCCCCGAAGCCTGCCCGGCTGCCAGTGTTATGATGTGGGGTTAAATTGCGCTTAAGCGCGCAGGATTTGAGGGTTCGTCAATGTGCGGCCGTTATACGGTGACTTCGGCGCCGGAGGCGATCCGGGCCCTGTTTGGCTACTCAGAACAGCCCAATTTCCCGCCGCGCTACAATGTGGCGCCGACCCAGCCAATTGCCATTGTCCGCCTGGCCGAGGGCAAGCGTCAGTTCGCGCTGGTGCGCTGGGGCCTGCTGC
>JBATYN010000097.1:0-3018 GCA_049674125.1 Pseudolabrys sp.
GCCATGCTCCTGCAAGCGGGCGAAAATGAGATTGATTTTAACGACGGCAAGTTCAGCGTGAAAAATTCCGGCCGTGAGGTCTCGCTGTTTGATGTGGCGGAGCGCGCGACCGAGCTCAAGCGGCAGGGCGTGATCCTCGAGAGCCTTGATACGCAGGCCGGCATCAAAGTGCCGCCGTCGTTTCCCAACGGTTGCCATATCGCCGAGGTCGAGATCGACCCATCAACGGGCGCAGTTGAGATCGTTTCCTATGTTGCAGTCGATGATTGCGGCAATGTGCTCGATCACACGATCGTCGAAGCGCAGATCCATGGCGGTGTCGCGCAGGGTCTTGGCCAGGCGCTCACGGAGAACACGGTCTACGATGCGGGCGGCCAACTCGTATCCGGGTCGTTCATGGACTACGCCATCCCGCGCGCCGATTTGATGCCCCCGATGTCGGTCGCGCATCATCCCGTTGCCTGCCGGACCAATCCGCTAGGCGTGAAAGGGACCGGTGAGGCGGGCACTACCGCTGCGCCTCCTGCGGTGATGAACGCGATTCTCGATGCACTCCCCAAAGGCGCGCAACTCGATATGCCGGCGACGCCGGAGCGCATCTGGCAGGCGCTACAGAACGTGAAGTAACAAACCTACTGCGCGACGTCGATTTTCACGGCAGTAGTAATAGTCTGCCAATGCTTCATTTCGCTATCGACCCACGCCTTGGCATCGGCAAGCGATTTGTTTGGCACGACGTTAAAGTTCTGCTTTTGAAGTTTCTCGATTGCCCCGGGCGAGCTCAGCGCCTTGTTCACGGCCGCAAAGAGCGCCTCAAGGACGGGTTTTGGTGTTGCTGCCGGCGCGAACAAGCCGTTCCAGGCCACTGTTCCAACGTCTGCAAAACCGACTTCTTTCATGGTCGGAATGTCAGGGTATTCCTTGAGCCGCACGTGATTCACCACGGCCAAGGCTCGGAATCTCCCAGCCTGCACCTGTCCTGCGGTCGAAGCCACATTGAGGAAGGCGGTCTGCACGTCGCCGCGCAACATATCCTGGATCACGCCGGCGGCGCCGTTCTTGTTCGGAAGCCCCATAAGGTCGAGCTCGCCTGCGCGTTTGGCGAAATAGGCCATGTCATAGTGCGGGTAGGAGCCGATCCCGACGGTGCCGTAGCGTATTTTTCCTGGATTTTGCTTGGCGTAGGCGATGAGTTCGGGGACCGACTTCACCGGAAAATCATTCGCAGCGGTCACGAGCAGAAATGCCGGCACATCGACCAAGTTGGTGACGGCCACGACACTCTTGGTGTAATCCGCGTTCATCTTATTGGCGTAGATGATCGGCGTGATGGCGTTGGTGGACACGTTGCCGATCATGAGTGTGTAGCCATCCGGCGCTGATTTCACCATTTCGTCGATCGCCAGCATTCCGAAAGCGCCCGGCTTGTTGAGCACGACGAAGCCCTGACCGGTTATTTTTTGGAATTCATCGCCGACGATGCGAGCGACGATGTCAGTGGCGCCGCCCGGAGCGTAGGGCACGATCACCTTGACTGGCCGGCTCGGATATTTCTCCTGCGCCATAGCCACGTCCGCGCTCAGGGCGAAGAGAGCAAACAGCAGCGCGATCAAACGTTTCATGCAACCCCCCACCCAAATTGCGCGCCAGAATGTTTTTATAGTCGTCGCGCTAATGATTCAGCTCGCCTTGATGCCATGCAAACTGTGTGATGCGTCCTTGACGGTGAAGAACACGACGTCACCCGCCGCCGTCGCCTTGCCGGCGTGGACCGTGTTGGCCGGAATGTAGACGACCGAGCCTGGCTTAACATCGACTTCCTTGCCGTCGATATTGGCGTGAAAAGTTCCTTCGAGGATGTAGATCCATTGCTCGTTTGGATGCGAATGCGGCTCAGCACCTGTCCCGGCCTTCATGCGCATCAGGCCTACGATCATGCGGTCACCTTCGACGCATGGGCCATGCGCGGTTGAATAGGCGGGGCCCCCCATGATTTTCTCAACCGTACCAAGGTCGAACACATATTCGCCTGCCGCGGCGCGCTTGGCGCCCGGCGTGCGTGCTGCCGGTGCTGAAGTGGTCATGGCTACTCTCCCGGTTGTTTAACGGCTTGTTGTTGGGCCGATGTTAGTGGAGCACCGGAGGTCGCGAAAGGCCTCTCAACAGTCGGTTCCGCGCATCACCGGCAGGGGTTCGATATATTGGTGTACACCATGGTACGGCCACGGTCGGCGGAGAGCGTAGGCTGTCGATTTGGGGATTTCCATCAATGAATTTCGCTCGTGCGCTACTGGCGGCGCTGGCGTTTGCCACGCTCGGCGGCTGCGCCGATACTTACAAGCCGAAAGCTGAGCCGACCTTTTACCGCAACCTGGCGCAACCCGGCGCGGAACTCGATGCCGCCGCAGCTGCCTCGATGATTTCCGGTTATCGCGCGAATAATGGACTGCCAGCGGTTGCGATTGATCCAGAGCTGATGAAGCTCGCCCAGGCACAGGCGGAAATCATGGCCAAGCGAGACAAGCTCGATCACGGCGCGGGAAAGCCGTTTGTCCAGCGTCTGAAAGCTTCGGGTTACGACGCCAAAACCGCAGCGGAAAACATCAGCGCCGGGTATCAGACGCTGGCCGAGGCGTTTTCCGGCTGGCGCGACTCAAGTCCGCACCGCGCCAATATGCTGCTGGCCGGTGCGACACGCATGGGCATTGCCGCGGTCTACACGCCGGCCTCGAAATACAAGGTCTACTGGTCGTTGATTTTGGCCGAGCCCGACGAGAAATAAGGATAGCGCCCGCTCGTCACGGCGCCCACTTGGCGGCACCCTTTTTGTCGCGATAATTGCCCTAGAACAGCTCGGTGGGAGCCTGACAGAGGGATTTTCGCGAGCACTTCCAGGAGCGTGCGCTGCAATCCTGTTGGCGCTATTCGCGTTGCCAATAGCCGCGCAAACTTTGCCACATCGCGCCGAAAATCAAGTTCCTGCGGCGATCGTGAAGATCGACCGCGCGCCCGATCACA
>JBATYN010000098.1:0-3789 GCA_049674125.1 Pseudolabrys sp.
CGCCAAGGAAGCGGCCGAGCGCGAAGCCGCGGCCAATGCACCGCCGCCGCCACCGAAGCCGGTGAAGGGCGCGAAGGTTGCGAAGGCGCCGGTGAAGGCGAAGGGTGTGGCGAAGAAGAAAAAGTGAGGCGAGCGCAAGGCTGAAAGCGACGGAGGCCGCGATGAGCAGTGACTCGGATTTGCGAGAAGAACGTGACGGCGTACTAAAGTGGCTGTTTGACGCGACTTTCGGTCGTCTGTCCGCAACAGAAGATGCAATCGGCAACGCTATCTTTCGACTTGGCACCCTTAATACACGGTTAGACGAGGAAGACGACTGACCACCACCGCTGTATTGGGTTATTCTCTAATCAGATTGTAGAGTTCTCCAGTCCTAACCGAAAAGGGCGGCGAAAGGCCGTCCTTTTTCGTTGGGACTGGCGCAATAAATATCGGTGATGATCGGGTTTGTTCGCTTCACAACGAAGTGCCTTATGCGGGATATTTTTTCTGGGGTGTCGTTAACCCGCGAATCGTCCAATCAGACTAACAACCAAACAGCGATCTTGGGTTTCAGGCCTCGTTTGGGAGAATCAGATGGGTGCAAGTTTTTGGACTACTAAAAGAAATGACGGCTGGGCAGTAAAGAAAGAGGGCGCGACACGCGTTTCGTCGGTACATAACAGTCAATCGGACGCATGGGCCGAAACGCGACGCCTAGCGCGCGGTTCTGGCGGCGAAGCCTATCTCAAAGGAAGTGATGGCCGCATTCGAGCGCGAAACACTTACGGGAAGGACCCGTTTCCACCAAAGGACTGACTAGTTGGCCCGCGCGCTAATTCCGTTTGCAATCTGCTACGATTTTGATGGCACTCTTGCACCAGGAAATATGCAGGAGCGCGAGTTCATTCCCAATATTGGGATGAACAAGAGATCGTTTTGGGACGAAGTCCGAAAAAGAGCGAAGCAACACGAGGGCGATAATATTTTAATTTACATGGGCCTAATGCTCGAGAAAGCTAGGACAGCTCATGTGCCCGTGCGAAAAAAGGATTTTTCGAACTATGGAAAAAAGCTAGAACTATTCAAAGGCGCCACGGATTGGTTTGATCGCATCAATAAATATGGCCGAGCCGGTGGAATTCGCGTCTCTCATCATATTATTTCCTCTGGAATTCGAGAGATGATCGCCGGCACACCAATCAAAAAGTATTTCGAAAATATTTTCGCCTCTTCCTTTTGTTATGACCATCATGGCGTTGCCGAATGGCCGGCACTTGCGCTGAACTACACCACAAAAACTCAATACTTATTCCGCGTAAACAAAGGAGTGCATTCAGTCTATGAGCACGACAAATTAAACAAGTATGTTCCGCCCCATGAGCGGCCCATCCCATTCAGCAACATTGTTTTCATGGGCGACGGCGAGACTGACATTCCATGCTTCCGGCTAGTCAAAGACTTGCGAGGTCATTCAATTGCTGTGTTTCAACCACACTCACGGAAGGCCAAATCTCAATCAAAAATGTTGCTAAAAGACGGTCGAGTGAATTTCACGGCGCCGGCGGATTACCGCGATGGCAAATCGATTGATCAAATAATAAAGGCAATTATGGATAGGGTGGCAGCCAGCGATTATCTTGAGCGTTTTGAGCCATAGAATTACGTTCTATTGCAGAGCAATAAAGACGCTTCATTGTTTACGACAAAGCATGCCCTGATAGTCTTATTATCGATTGGGGCTGTGGTCGCTCTCTAATTGCTAGCCCGACAGCCAATCAGCAAAGGTCAAAGACGACCAGCCGCCCAACGGAGTTAGCGGCGCAAGAGGTGTCAACGGGTTCAGTGGCCTGAGGGGCCTCAGCGGTTTCAACGGTGTGAGCGGCTTGAGCGGTGTCAATGGCGGCAATGACCCCGAAGGAGAATGGTCAGGATTGAAGGCAACTGGCTTTCCCCTTGTATCGCGCATTGTTGAGCCGTCGACCGACCCCAGCCAAAAGCAGCCCGGATAGGAAAAAGCATTACTATCTGAAACGAAGGCCTTAGGAGCTAGCGTCAAATCATAAATAAATCCATCGTCGCTAAGCCACGCGACTAGTTTGGTTGACGGAGCGAATAGCGGTTTCATTTGTTTATCCTTCGATGCTCGAAACACTGTCCAGAATTAGAGCTTTCGGCATTGACGAGGACACCGGCACGCCGATCAACCTGTCTTACGACGTGCCGTTTAAATTTACTGGATACTCGTCACCGCCCAATCACTTCAACTCGATCATTGCCTAGCCAGATAGGCGCGCACAAGAATACCGTTCGCGCCGCCCTTCCGCCCCCTCCTCGCCGCAATGCACACCTAAGCGAGCGGCATGACCTCTCCCTTCACGTGGGACTGGGACTATGACCGCGGCGAGACTCTCGCCGATGCCGTCGTCCATATCCTCGGCGTTGCGATGGCGATTGCCGGCGCAGCCGTGCTCATCGTCATCGCGGTCCACGGCACATTCGCGCAGCGTGCCGCCATCGCGATTTATCTGGCCGGCCTGCTCGCGATGTTCGGTTTCTCCGCGGCGTATAATCTGTGGCCGGTATCGCCGCTCAAATGGTGGCTGCGGCGCTTCGACCATTCGGCGATCTATCTGCTGATCGCAGCGACCTACACCGCCTTCATGCTGCCGATGCAGGGCGCTGTGCCGATAATCATGCTCGCGACCATCTGGGCTGCAGCGCTCGCCGGCATGGCGATCAAACTGCTATGGCCCGGCCGCTTCGACCGCACATCCGTTGCGCTTTATCTGATCATGGGCTGGAGCGGCGTTTTTACCATCGGGCCGGTCACTGCCGCACTCGCGCCGCTGACGCTCGTGCTCATCGCCATCGGCGGCGTGCTTTATTCGGTCGGCGTCGTGTTCCACGCATGGCGCGGCCTGCGGTTCCAGAACGCGATCTGGCACGGGTTCGTGCTGACCGCCGCGCTCTGCCATTACGCCGCCGTGGTGACATCGCTGGCAGTGTGATTGCGCGACGCGGGCCCGGCGCGCGACTTGTCCACAAGCATAAACACAAATGTCGCACGTGTGACCTGAGTCACAGCGCGCACGTGCCTGGAGCGCAAAGATCACACTCGAGAATTCCCAAAGGGATTTTTCGGAGTGTGCCAAGACGCGCTCTGAAAAAAAGGAGCCGCTGTCCGGAGACTGCGGCCCCTTAGAGAGGCCACCGGCGGGTGATGACGCCGGTGGCCGACTGATACCAAAAAAGCAGCGCCACGTTGGTATTATGGCGAAATTGCAGATATCCCCAGAATGCTTGCAATAAACGCCAGTGCGGCAACGGCTTACCACCAGCGCTTCATTTCCGTCTCATACGTAGGAAATTGCGACGCTGCGTTGGTCGCTCAAAGCGCTTCAACCGCCTTGCGGCAGGCGCGCGGCAGACGCTTGATGTTCTGCTTGAGGCAATTGAGTGACTCGAGGCCTTCCGCGGGAATCTTCGAGCAGTAACGCTTGTAGGCGCCCGCGCAATATTTGCGGGCGGCATCCGCCGGGTTGTCGGGCACAGGATCTTTCGCCATTGCGGGCGACGCCGTCATGGCGAAAGCCAGTGCGAGTGTGCAAGCGGTGAGCACCGCAACGCGATTGAGAGCGGTCATCAAATCCTCCGCTTTTCCAAATTGTCCGCGCAGCCGCCAACCGTCCTGATGACGATCTTGATGACTGCTTTGCGGCTAACGCGCTTTTTCTTCGGGAACGTGGATCACACGCGAGAACGGACCCGCGCCTGCGAGCGGAAATATCTGGCCGAGATACATGACGG